>CAILDT010000855.1 GCA_903833025.1 uncultured Bacteroidota bacterium
GGACCTGCTATGACTAGCCAGATGATGACGGCTTTTTTATCGAGTCAAGCATTGGTCGATGCGCCTGGTTCATATGTACATATTAAGTCTAAGTAGGCGTACCTTCTGAAATAATCAAACGATAATTTAAGTAGGTTGGGCCGTTCAGCCTGAGGGATCGAGCCGTTTTTTTACACGCATTGGGCATATTTATCCTCATGATGAATCAATGCCCAATCTATTGGCAATTCTATTTTTTTTCTGATGATTTGACATCCTAAATAGAAAAAAGAAAGTACCCGTCGATGTTTGTAAGAGTTTGCTTGGAAATCGTAATGTAATTTTAGCTTTTCAGCAACAGCGCCTGACAACCAGCAAACGAGGCTTGCTAATGCAGCAAGAATCAACCACACGGTAAAACGCTCGGGGTTGATAGTTTCATTTTTATCGAAACTAAATCCATATTTAGTTGATTTGGTGTCTCTAAAATTTTCTTCGATAGTCATTCTTTTTTTGTACTTGAGTACCGCAAGATGCGGGTTATTTTTTACCTCTTGCAATGAAGTGACAAGAAGCAATGGTTCTTTCCAAGCTTTACTATGCTTTTTGGATTCTTTGCTAGTGTCTATTTTTTTTGTCTTTGTCATATTGTGTCGTCCTTTAGGTCTTCCCTTGTAAAGTACGATGTGGTGTGACATGGGATTTGTTTTAGCAATTAACCAAACGCCCAAATAGCTCGCTTTATTTTTAGCATTAAAAAACAATTCACTAATAGGATAATATCCTGAACCTTCATTATAATTAGCCAAACCCCTAACTCGCCCAAGATAATTCCAACCTAAAGCTGAGACAGCCATAAACCAAGGATTTTTAAATCCCGCATCACTCAAAATACAAGGACGACATTCTTTCGGCAATATACTATGGAGCCTTTCAAGAAAATCTCGATGTACCTTGGCATTGTTTTCTTTTTTCTTCGGATGAACTTCTTCATACAGAGTAATACCACGACCCGTAGTCGCTAATGCCGCTCTAAGCACACAATGCTCTCCTCCTTTAGTCTTCATATTACTATTAGGTAAAGAAGACCAGTCAATTATAATATCCGGAAAGCGAGTGTTGCCTATTACTCGCATACAAATACTCTGATAAATGACAATGGATTGATTTTGATAAAATGAGTTTGATAGGAGCTTATCAATCAATCGTATTCCTGAGCGTTCTTTACTTTTTGAGCTCAAGCTTCTGCCTAATTGACTTAATTGTAGTTTTTTTGATTTTATAACTGCTGTAATGACCGGGGTTAATCCTTTTAAACGTGTTTTATGAATTGATGAAGATAATAATTGCTGTAGAATAGTATGTACTTGCATAGCTTGACTGACCTTATTGATTCTTCAGAAAAACCAATTTGATCATGTCTTGCTATTCAAGTACATTATTTTTTTAAAATAAGCCTTTGTCTTCTATAACTATTTTCCTTAAAAACGAGTCAATCCCTCAGGCCATTCGGCCCAACAAACCTGCGCAGCACATATGAAGTCTAGGTACCCTGTGAGTGGGCTTTCATTGTGCATGATAGTATACTGCGCGCAAATTAAACAGACATAATGTGAGCATGTGATGACAAA
>CAILDT010000856.1 GCA_903833025.1 uncultured Bacteroidota bacterium
ATTAATTAACCTTACGGTTGAATACCGAGAGAAAGGACTTTTTATGCACGAGTACGATGCTATATATGAAAATGTGTTAAATGAATAAAAACAAAAAGAGCTTCACATACTGTGAAGCTCTTTCTATTAAACTACTTATTTCCTTTTATTGTTTCACCATTTTCTTTGTATCAAATATTTTTCCATCAACAACAAGAGTATAACTATAAATACCGTTGCTTAAATCCTGTGCATATACATTCAAATGTCCTTGCCCTTTTTGCAATAATTCCACTGATTGTATTAATTTACCCCCTGCATTATAAAACAACATTTCAGCTTTACCTGTGTTGTCAGGCAAAAAATAATTAATGGTTGTTTCTTCTGCAAAAGGATTTGGAGAATTTTGGTCAAGAATTACCGTCTGTGCATCTGTCAATTTTACATCAATGGATGCAACATTAGCAGTACTATTATTTTGAGGAGTAATAGGAGCAATAAAAGCATTCACCTTTTGAGCAATGAAATTTATCATCGAATCCTGACTAGTAACTTTTTGTTTTAATTCTTCTATTGTTTTTTGTTGCTCTTGAATACCTTCGGTTAAAATAGCAATAAACCCAATATAATTAATGGCTTTATAGTCAACTTCTTGAGAAATTACATTTCCTTTAGCGTCTTTACCTTCAGGTTTATGTGAAGAACTAACAAGCTCAGGTAATATTTTTTCAATTTCTTGAGCGACGAACCCGTACTGTTTTTTGTCAGTGAAGTTCATCCCGTATTGATTTTGAGTATTGAAAAAATAAGACATTGGTTTAAGTTGTTTTATTGTATTTATAGCATTAGAAACGGGGTTCAAATTGTTTTTAAATTTTTGATCAGAAAGCCAATACGATACAGGTGCGTAAGCATCTCCATTGCAATCAAGTGCGTGATTCCCTGATATTGCATCAATTATAAGACCTACATTTCCTGACACACCTCCATCATTAATGTATGCTGCTAAACTACCGCTAGTAGGTCCTGCATCTACTTCACCCCCCCTTGTGGCAGTAGTATTAACTGCTATACCTTGTACAAGTAAGGATATATATGTATTTGCTAAAGTCCTTATTCCTACTGCATTTTCATTTATGTCAATTGCTGGAAAATCAGTAGAAGGATACCCTAAACCTGCTAAAGCTAAAGCACTCCATCCTGCATCAACTAAGTGATAAGCAGAATTTCCTGAATTAGTTGTACTTCCAATAATAACGTGATGGGCTGTAGATGGTACTCCAAAACCTAAAGCCATACAATTAGAAGAACCAAAAGTTTGATCATACGAACCAATCGCATACGAAAGTTGTGAAGGTCCATTAATATGGCTTCCATAACCCACAATCATTGATTGAACAGCGTGTTCATCAATAGTATCAAGCGAACCTACAATATGTGCATTGTTGCAATAACTTGAAGAGTTTAGTCCGATTAAATTCGCGCTACCAAATACAAAGCCTTGTCCAGCACTTCCTCCATCACTGTAAACTCCATTTTCATAACCAAAAATTGTGTGGTCATTTCCCGTGATTGTATTATGACCTCCCATAATATTACATCCCTTAAAAGGGGTTGCAGTAGATAGAATTCCGTTGGCATATCCAACACTAAAATTTTCAGTATAGTTTTTTGTAAATTCCAAATCATAAGTAACCATAGGAATTGTACGATTGCTTAATAAATTTGCCAAAGTTGAACTAGAGTTACCGAATGTGCCACCCAAAACCACGCAACCCGCTTCAACCATAGTACCATTATCCGCACACGTTATTCCTCCAGTTCCACCCCCTGGAGCCGCCGGAACATAAATAATATCTCCACATTTATCCACAGAAAGCACCCCAGGTCCTGGGTTTGCTTGTGGTTGGCATTCAGCGGTTAAATCTGCGAATTGTACTCCCGCCCACCCTGTTGGGTTTGGGCTACTTGCATCCACAGGTGGTTGATTGTTTTCTTTACATTTGTCTTCACAAGTGTTAATGTAATTAACAATTTGTGGTGTTTTAGGAAGCGCATCAGGACAAAGACAATTTGTTTGCGTTGCCTGTGAAAAAGCATTTGACATTGTAATCAATGCTAAGCCGATAAAAAGAATTGTTTTTTTCATTTTGTTTTAAGTTTTAAAGATTTGTAAATAATTTAACTACTATTGTTTTTTAATGAAATGCTACTCGTAGACTGTTTGATAGTTACCTCCTTTTTTAAATTGTTAATGATTTATTGGATTAATAGGTACTTGGTATTCGTAATAAAAAATCCCTTGTTTCTTTTTATCGAAACAAAGGAAATGTAAGTTGTAAAAGAAAATATATTAATCGCGGTGAGCGAGTGAGTGTTGAGTGTTGAGTGTTGAGTGTTGAGTGTTGAGTATTGAGTATTGAGTATTGAGTGTTGAGCGTTGAGCGTTGAAGTTAATAATTACACCATATAAAAAGGAAAGAAAAAGTATATTTAATAATAGTGAAATCATCGATAACTTGTTTAGAGTTTACAAAGTTATAGTAATCCTTTAAACAAACAAACAAATCTATATTATTTGTTATTAAGCTAATATTGGGAAACAAATATACCGAAAACCCGTTTTCTTTTGATAATAAACCCAAAAACACTCCTAATAAAAATCGTAATTAATTAAAAATAAAAATTTGTATTTGCAACATAGATGTATGCTTACAACGTACACGTCCCAAGCCGGTCACAATACATATCTTTTATTTTTATAAAGATATGTATATTTACCAACTTTAAAAATGAAAGAAAACATAAAGATATTACACTTTCTACGTGGCTTTGCCGCCTTAGGCGTAGTTATCTTTCATTATAGCACAGCAGCATTACCAACTATAAAAGATAATTTGCTTGCCCCCATTTTTTATTACGGACAGTACGGCGTGCAAGTGTTTTTTGTAATCTCTGGTTTCGTAATCCCATACTCAATGCACCGTTCGGGATATAAAATAAACCATTACTTCAAAAATATATTGCAGCGTTATGTGCGTATTTGTCCGCCATCGTACCTATCTTTTCTAATGATATTTGCCATTTATTACGGCGCCATACTCATCAATCATCACCCGATAGAAGGGATGCCGTGGGTGGGTATTAACACTATTTCGGTAATTGGTAATTTAACTTACACCGTACCTTACTTAAAAACAGAGTGGTTTAACCCAGTGTTTTGGACGCTTGCAGTAGAGTTTCAATTCTATTTAATCATCGGTTTATTACTACCGTTACTCATCAAAAAAAACAATGTGCTTATTATCATCATTCTGATTGGCGCATTAGCACTGTGGTACGTTAAAATATTTTGGTTTTTCGAATACGCAAGTTTCTTTGTATTAGGTATACTATTATTTCTGCGGAAACAAAAACTCATCCCTCCTATTCTATTCATAGTACTTTCCATCATCACTATACTATTCACTTACATTCAAAACAACATTCCCGAATTTACATTCGGCACCGCCACCTACCTTATTATCCTACTTAATCAAAACCTCGATTTTAAATTTACAAACCATCTCGGCAAAATATCATATAGCTTATACATCATTCATTTACCCATCGGTTTCATCGCCGAAATAGTATTAAAACATATCCTTCCCATCCACCACAGCGATAGCGGTAAAATAATAATGTTGCTCATTTATACCATTATTTCCATACTATTCGCCACCTTGTTTTATAAATTTATAGAGAAACCATTTTTAGATTATTCTAAAAAAGTAAAAGCATCTATCAAGTGAAAAATAAATTTTATGTTTGTAAAATGAAACCAACCACGCTGTTACTTTTCTTTATCACCATTTCCATTTATACAAATGCTCAAAACGCAACACCCTGCGCACATAAAGCAGGAGTCTTTTTTTCGCTCGAAGCATTTTTATCTAACACCTACAGCGACAGTATTTGTTTGGATAATAACAACAGTAAAATAAAACAAGGCAACAATCAACTTATCATTTTAACATCGCCAGCAGGCAAAAAAACATATAAACTCGCCGAGTTAATTGGCTATTTCGATGGTAAAAATAAGTTCAAATATTTTTATGACGAAAAAAGTGAAGATGCTTATTTTGGTTATTTCAAGATAGAGGAAACGAAAGGATTAATAATTTATTCGCAATGGTACATCCACGGCGGACCAATATTTTTTTATAGCAAAGACTTCGAAAGCCCAATAAAATTGCTAAACAAACGAAACCTCGAAAAAGATTTTACGAAAGAAGAATTTGTAAAAGAATTAAACCCGTTAGCAGATATGCAGAATAAAAAGAAAGTTGCGCTGCAAGTAAATGTGGTGTATGAAAAATTTTATGGGAAGAAATAAATTATTTGCCTAACAACTTCAGCGCATCGCTCACCTCAATTAATTCGTCCTTATTATAAGCAACCAAAAACGCATCTTTGATTCCGTACATACTTCTTATTTCTTCTTTAAATGCCTTTGCCTGTTTGTAATCGGTAAACTCACCCGCCACATATCTGGTAACGCCACCGCCATCTTTATGCTGTTTTACATCTTTTATTTTTGCAAACACTGCCTGCATATCCGCAGGAGGATTGCCTTTAAACTTACCTAACTGAATGGTAATAAACACATCTTTATTTACAGCTACAGGCAAAGCAGCACTGCCACCAGTTGCAGCAGAATCATTTTCAGGAGCAGTTACATTTAATTCCACCTGCTGTTGAATAGGTTGCACACCCGCTTCGCGCAAGGTAATGCGCTCCCCGTCTTTGTAAGCGGTAACATAAGCACCATCATATCCTTTATTCACCAGCTCATCTTTATAGCTCGCTGCTGCTTCGTAAGCGCGGTAACTGCCCGAAGTATATCTGTACAATCCATCATCTATCTTGACTTCCACCACATCTTTAATATCTTGCAACACATATTTAGGCAACCGTTCTTTAAAAGCCCCCAGCTGAATACGGAACACAGTACCAGGAGTTTTAATATCTGTGTATGGATAATAGTCAGCTTCCGTAAGCTTTTCGCCTTCTTTATAATTTCTAAACAATTTAATTTTCTTTTTAGGAGCAGTAGTTTCAGGTACTTTGGCGGTAGCTTTAGAATTAATACCTTTAGCAGAAGTTTTTATTTCATCAGGGTTATCAGTTGCTTCACCATTAAACACTCCTTTCGAGTTTTTTACTGATGCGCCGTATAAATTATAAGGGTCGTAAAACTTGCCGTGCTGGCGCAATACCACTCTTGCTTTTTTAAATCCAATAAACTGCATTTCTTGTTTTCTCTTTTCTGCATCCGTTAAAATATGAAAATCACCTGCTGTGTACATCGTAGTTGTTGCATTCAAATCATTGTTTTGCACATCAGGAATAGTCAATAAAACATTCATTAATTGCGGAGTAATTGAGTTATGGTAAGTACCCAAATCAACCATATATTCCTTTTTGTAAAACTCTTCGTACTCCGTTCTTTCATTGTGGTTATGATAACTGACAGGGTTATACAAACCAGTAGAATCGAGATATACATTCATTTGTCGGGCCAATAACGAATCGCTTAACGTAACACCACGCGTATCCACAAACGCATCTTTTTTAGATTCGGGCTCATCATCTCTGTAATTCGGCACATAATCATTATCGCCATCAAGCGGGCATCCGTTGGCGTTTACAGAAACCCCTTTGGGCGTACCAAGGCAGTCATCTTTAAAATCAGGCACACCGTCGCCATCTTCATCAGCCTTTGCTAACGCCCTGAAATACTTATACTCCGCTGCATCATCTCTTCCAAAGGTATAACGCACCGCAAAGGAAGTCATCATATAATTATCATTTTTACTATTGCCTGCTCTGTTGCCAACACTCTTGGAAGTAATACCATCAATGTAATCAGTAAACGTATAGTGCATTACTGCACCCATTTTAAACTTTATATTATCATTTAAGTTAAAAACAAAACCACCACCAACAGGCACCGCAAAGGATGTATTGGGATAATTGCCGAACCCATCAGCATTCAAACTTCTTATATCCGTTTCATATTTATAATCACGTTGAATAATTTTTGCATTAACCGCATTTGCATCATTTTGGGCAAGGTTGCGAATACTTCCGTCCGTCCAATAATAATACATATCGCCATTTTTATCAAGCAAATCGGTTTTAGAAACAAACTGAAATGCCTCAAACCCTAACGTAATAAACGGACTCGCAATTCTGTCCTTTTTAAGGAAATTACCAAAGTTGTATTCCAAATTAATTCCCCCAGATGTTATTTGCGATTGAAAATTAAGATTCCGATTGTTGGCAGCAAACCGTTCGTTGGCTTCTAATTTTCCATAAAGAAAGAAAAGATTAACATCTAAAAAATCTGTTATCCGGTGCCCTACTTCCAACTGATAAGCTATTTTACTTACCGAAGGTGTGGTAAAATGCTTATCGTACATATCGCCATAAAACGAAAGCATACCTGCATTTAAAGTAACTGAAGGACGAAATGAAAATTTGTTTTGTGGAGTATTAGTTAATGGCGAATTATTATCTGCAAAAGCAGTATCATTGTTTTGCGCAACAGCAAAGCTTGTTATCAAAAAGAAGAGGAATATGCATTTTGTTTTCAAAATCATTTGCAAATGTAAAATAAAAAACCCAATCTATCATAACCCGAAGGATATGTTAGATTGGGTTTAACCAATTACCTTACTATTTTATTTATACCATTTCTGGCTGGTAATCATCAATGCCTCTTGAACTGTAATTCTCTTTCCTTTGTTATATGCAGTTACCCAAGCATCAGTAATACCCTTAATTTTTATTTGGTCGCGTGCATCGTGTGCTTCTTTGTAAACTTTATGCGAGCCAACAGTGTACTTAGTAAAGCCATCAGCCATTTCCGTTTTTACTTTGTCTTTAATGTTGTACATAGATGCTAAGTTTTCCGGTGTTCTTGGATTGTGCAAAGCCGCTATTTGTACAGCATAAGCTACATCTCCCTGTGAATTAGGTATATTACTTGCTGATAATTCGGTTGCTTTTTTATCAGGAGTAACATTCCCTACAGATGCTGTAGTAACAGGAGTATCAGCAGTTATTGTAGGCGGAGGCACTACATTAGTTGGTGGTGTAACATTAGTAGCTACTGGCGTTTCCGTTGTAGTGGTTGGCGGTGTTACATTAGTCGCAATAGGTGTTTCAGTAGTTGCTACGGGCGGAGTAACAGCATTTGTTTTAGGTGTATCCGTTGTAGTTGTTGGCGGTGTATTGGTTGCAACTGGCGGTGCGGTCGTATTTCCGCTTACAGCAACAGTGGTAGAAGGCAAGGCAAATTTCTTTGTTTCATCATTTTCAATATAAGAAAACGAACCATCAATTACTGGCGTACCAGTAACACCAGCAGCAAGCGTTACTTTATACGTTAACTTTACGGTGTTAGTATTCGGCAACGAAACCCAAACATATTTTACCTTACCATCAGCATAAGAAAAAGAAGCACCGGAAGATTCACTTGCAGAAGCAACAAACCCTGGAGGCAATACCTCAATGTATTTTGCAAAGCCACTTATATTTCCTTTGTTTATGGTTATCTCCACATTATATGTATTGTCAGTAGCACCTGGTGTTACGTTTCTTGAACAAGTTAACCCATTAGATTCTGTGTTAGTTGATTTTGCAACCTCTGGTTGAGTCGTATTAGTTGCAGGTGGTTCCACAGCAGTTGTTGTTTGTGGTGGATTGTTATTCACCACCGGTGGTGCTGTTGCCTCTGTTGTAGTTGGTTGTGAATTTGTTACTGATGGTGGTGCGTACGCTACTGGTGTTTCCGTAGTTGTAGTTGCTGGTGGATTTTTAGTTGTTGTTGGCGGTGTTACTACTGGCGGTGCAACAGAAGTTGTAGCTGGTGTGCTGTCCTTGGTTGCAGCTGGCGGTGTATTAGCAGCAACAGCAGGAGCATTGCCTGTTAAATCTTTTGTTAATACAACATCTCCTTTTGTATTCTTATAATTTGCTTTCGATTTTTTACCAATCAAATGAGTATCTGATTCATCAATTGCGACTAAACTATTTTTATCACCCGATAATTTTGGAAAAGTGAAACAACCCAAACTGTCAGTAGTTGCAGTTTCAATTACTTCTCCTTTATCATTTCTTAAATACACTTTCAGTCCGACAATTGGCATATCTTTATCATCTAAATAGGTTCCAGAAACCGCAATCCGATTATCTTCAGCAGCAGGCGGAGCTACTACCTTTGGTGTAGGGTTGTTTGTAGCAACAGCATTTACCGTAGGGTTTGCAGAAATGTTTATAGTAACTGGTGAAATTTCCACTTGTTGCTTTACATTATTTACAACGTAAGCAAACTTACCAGCAATAAATTTATCACCAGTAATAATGCTGGCATCCACTTTTACTTTGTAAGAAACCTTAAACTCCTTTTCGTTAGGCATCGCCATCCAAATAAACTTTACTTTATTATCTGTAAACGAAAACGAAGAACCACTGGTGGTGCCTTCTGTGGCTTCAAATCCATCAGGCAACTCCTGTTGAAGTTTCGCGAAACCGTCGGCATCACCTTTTTTAATGGTTAGTTCCACCGTAAATTCAGTTCCCGGTTTTGCACTTGCAGGTGCTTTTTGCGTTATGGAAATTCCATCTGCGAAAAAAAACTGATAAATCAACAATGCTAGAGTGTTGAATAATAATATTACATATTTTATCATAGTTGTTTGGTTTTGGTTTTTACTTTATTTATTTATTGTTTTAGTTAATTATTATTTATTTTATTGGTCAAAGAAGTAATCTATCAATGCATTTAGTTTTTCTACTGTAAAGTTCGAATCTCCTTCAAAAAAAGCATCTATAGCACCAGCAATTTCTGCGGTTGATATAAAACCATCGTTATTTGTATCTGCAGGTTGTAAGCCAACAGGTATTTTACTTTTGCCGCCCGCATCATTTTTATGCGCTTCTTTTGATTTTGCTTCTACTTCACTTAAATAAGCCAGTGTAGGATTCTCAAATAATAATTTACTTCTCTCTGTCGCTAAGGAATCAAACAACATTTGTTTTTGAACCAAAGCCGAATCCGAAATTGTTACTCCATTTTCATCCACATTTGCTCCTGGTGCGGTTAGCGGGTCTTTATCCAAATAATTAGGAACGCCATCTCCATCATCATCAAACGGACAACCCTTTGCATTTACCTTAACGCCTTGTGGAGTTCCTGGGCACTTATCATCTTTATCAGGTACACCGTCCTTATCTGTATCTATTTTATCCAATGAAGAAAAATCAACTGACTTATATTGAGGGCGACTATTATCTTCTTCTTTTCCGAAATTATATTGAATAGAAAAATGTGTAAAAAGATATTTATCATTTTTACCTGCTCCTACATTATCTATCCATTTGGTGCGAGTTAAATAATAAGTGGCAGCCAAGTTTACATCTATGTTATGGTGTAATTTCAATTTGAATCCCACTCCTAAAGGAAAAGATATAGTACTGCGTTTATAATTTGTTACGCTATCTTTTAGCTGTGTTTCGTAAGTATAATCTCTTTTAATAACCTGTGCCTGAAAATAATTAGGGTCCGATTCTGCAATATCTCTTATGCTTCCATCATTCCAATAGTTATACTTTTTCCCGTTCGCATCAGTTAAATCCCCGTAAGGGTCAAATTTTAGATAGCTGATACCAGCTACTATATAAGGAGCAAAAATACTTTGGCGGCGGAATACCAAATCATTATCTAAATGAGCTACCAAACATAAATCGCCCTGAAATATTTTAGATTGAAAATTCAAATTTCTCGATTGTGTTCTTTCTTCATCTGCTAATTTGCCATACAATCCAGCAACTGAAATCCCTATATATCTTCCTATGCGTTCTTCTACTGTTAAGTTATATCCTCCTCTTATTCTGCTGTATTCGCTTGGTCTTGTTCCATTACCTATATTTCCATAAAAAATCAAAACACCTACTCCTACTGCTACCGAAGGCAATTGTTTTGTTTTTTCTTCGCCTATTAGTTTCATCGCTTTTGTATGTTTCTGTTTAGTTGTATCCGAAACTTGCGATACAATTAACTCAACAGAACTAAAAAATAAGAATACTATTAGTAATTGTTTTTTCATTTTGTGTTACCGAAAGTGTCTGTAAACAAAGCTTTTTAAATGCTACATAATTTTCGTTGGGACAAATCTATCTTAAAATGAAACTGATATTTCACTCACATACCTTGTAATTGCAAACACGGTTCTGTTGATAAGTGTAAAATGTTTTTTATTAAAACTGATTAAACAAAATATTTTAATTCTCTTCAAATAATCAATAAAATAAGCTATTAACAGGATAATTAAATTAGAAACACAAAAAGAAATTAACACGTTGTTAACATTCGATTTTTAATAACTATTGAAGAGGAAATAAGAATCTTCTTTTGAAAAAGAAG
>CAILDT010000857.1 GCA_903833025.1 uncultured Bacteroidota bacterium
CGTGTGCTCTTCCGATCTGGAGAGGGGAGCCAGTGTGTGAATTGCAATGTATGTAGTACTTCAGGTAACACCCCCTCTCCTTCCTTTAAGGAGAGGGGATAAAGGGGTGAGGTAGTAATACAACTTTTAATAACTCCAACTCAAAAAAAGATACAAATTCTAATTTATTCAACATATACCTAAATAAAACCAACAATTGTTTTTTTATTCCATCTATTTAAAAAATATACTTTGTATGTATTTAGCAAAACCTCAGTTTAATGAGTTACTATTGCTTAAATTAATTTACAAACTAAAACAAATACAAAATGCAACAAACAATCTACCTTAGCGATACCCGCAAAAACAGACGGTTTATTAAAAAGAACAGAAAACAGAAAAGGTATAAAAACAGGTATATAATTATATCTCTTACGCCTACAGTAATTCATACGTTAACTGCTGTACTTAAATTGCCGAACGGAAATGCGGATAGAGGAGTGAAAGCAAAAAAGATTTTGGATGCCTGCACTAACAATGCTTATGTGGCAATTACTACAGCAAAAATAAACAATATAAGGCGAGATATTACATCGTACAACGGAGCCAACAAATCAACCAGAAAAGAGCGGTGGCGGAAAGTAAAAAATGATTTAAACTGGCTAATGTCGCAATTTCAAATGGCTGCGAATGATGATTATGAAATCTCAAATGAATTAATAAAATCAGGAGGGTTTGGTGTAAAGAAGGTAGCTATTCAGCAAAAGAAAAAGTTTAGTGCTGATAACGACATTCAATCGGGTTGTATTGTTGCAGAAGCACAAGGTGGCGGACAACGTACTTGTCACGATTGGTGTATTTCTTTAGATGGGATTAACTTTTTAAGAGAATTACCTACCATTGGTGCGAAAGCCAAGTTTAAAGGTTTAATTCGCAACACGTATGTTTATATAAAACATCAACTTGTTACCAAAAGCGGCGGACAAGGCTATAGCCAGGTTATAAAAATACTTGTTCATTAAGTAAAAGTAAAGTGCTTGGGTCCACAATCAATCATTCTTAAATCAATTTGATTGAATCTTAAACCAGATTGATTGAATCTTATTTAAGTTTGATTGAATCATATTCCGTTTTGATTGAAACTAGTTTAAGATTGATTGAATCTTAAACTAGTTTGATTGAATCTTATTTCACTTTGATTGAAACTGGTTTAAGAATGATTGAATCTTATTTAAGATTGATTGAAACTTAAATAAGAATGATTGAATCTCGACCCATTCACTTCTCTTTACCTTTCACTTTAGCATAGTATCTTTCGCATCATTTATAAAAGTGTTAAGAGTATAAACTTTAGCAGTGAGTAAATGAATTAAGTTGTTGGATGTGCTGGTTGATTGTATGAGGTTTAAAAAAACTCTGTAGAAATGCGGAGCTTTTTTTGTTGATTAATAGAAAACTGTACTTCTTATTTGAGTTGCAATGTAAATAGAGTTATATTTGTTGTCTAATAATTAAAAACCATTGAGATGAAAAAAACAATTACAATTGCACTATTTTTTTTGCTATGGACTTTAAATTCATCAGCACAATATTTCGGACTAATGGATTTTGCAGGTGTTTCAACCGGAAAATCTCCGCAAGCAGACCTTATGTTTGATGGTACCTTTCTTTATGGAACTACTTCAGCAGGCGGCATACACAACGATGGAGTACTATTTAAAATAAAGCCGGACGGAACCGGATATTTAAAACTATATGATTTTGACAGTATAAATGGAAAGCAACCCTATGGCTCTCTTATTTCAGATGGAACATATCTTTATGGAACCACCGTATATGGAGGAACGAGTTCTTCGTGCGGACCAAATGGTTGCGGGGTTATCTTCAAAATTAAAACTGATGGCACAGGTTTTATAAAACTATATGATTTTAATTGGACAAATGGATACAATCCTTTTGGTTCTCTTTTTTTAATCGGGGACTTCCTTTATGGAATGACTCAAAGTGGCGGCACAAACAATGCAGGGGTGATTTTCAGAATTAAAAAGGATAATACAGGTTTTGTGACTCTGCTTAACTTTACAGGTGTTTTAAATGGAGCTGCGTCTCGTTCTTCTTTTATTTATGATGGAACTTTTCTTTACGGAATGACTGTTTTTGGAGGCACGGGCAGCTGTTCTCAGGGTTGCGGTGTTATTTTCAAAATAAAACCTGATGGGACAGGATATTTAAAACTTCATGATTTTGACGGGACAAACGGACAGAAGCCTTTTGGTTCTCTGGTTTTTGATGGAAATTTTCTTTACGGTATGACTAACGTTGGTGGGATAAATAGTTTTGGAACAATTTTTAAAATAAAGACCGATGGAACCAATTTTTTAAAATTATTTGATTTTGGAGCAGCGAATGGCACAGAGCCATACGGTTCTCTAATTCCTGATGGAAATATTCTTTATGGAATGACTTGGACAGGCGGCTTATATAACCAAGGAAATATTTTTAAAATAAGAACGGACGGAACAGGAGATTCTACTCTCTATAATTTTCAAAATGGAGGCACTGCCCCTTCCGGTTCTTTTATTTCTGATGGAAGTTTTCTTTATGGAATGACATCGGGCGGTGGTTTTAATTTTGATGGAACAATATTTAAATATGCTTATTCACCTAATTGTTTTGCTCATTATTCAACTATTTATGACAGTATCGCAAACAACTTTATTTTAAATGTAGATTCCACCACATTCGCTTCAGCAGTCAGCTATCATTGGGATTTTGGGGATGGTACTACATCAACGCTCGCAACACCTACACATACTTATTCGTTAGATACCACTTATAATGTTTGTATGAAAACATATACAGCAGCTGGTGATAGTTGCGAATATTGCCATATTATTGGGAAGGACTATTTGGGAAATATTATACGCAATTCAGGTTTTACAATTAATGTGCATAATTTTACATCAGGTATTGCCACAATTCAAAATCCGGAATACTCAATCACCATTTCCCCCAACCCCTTCACTTCCCAAACAACAATTTCTTTTTCAGAAGAACAAAAACATACCTCCATAAAAATAACGGATGTACTTGGCAAAGCAATAAAAACAATACACTTTACCGGCAAACAATGTACAATAGAAAAAGGAGAGATGAGTAATGGTATTTATTTTGTACAGATAACGGATGGTTCCACAAGCTCGCCAACCAATGTGGTGAAAAGAAAGATAGTGGTACAGTAGAGAAAGTCTAAAAAGAAAATAACTCTATCTTTACAGACAATTAATAACAAAAGAATGAAAAAAATTATTGTTCCCTTAATGGTTCTTAGTGTAAATTTACTTTCAGCTCAAATAAAATGGGTGAACAAAAACATATTTGAAC
>CAILDT010000858.1 GCA_903833025.1 uncultured Bacteroidota bacterium
AAATAAATAAATTAGAAAAGGGGGAAGCATATATCTTTCCTAAAAAACAAACATAGTATAATTAACTTTCCTTAAAGGAATAAAAACTCCCTATAAACCCCTTTTTTCAAAAAAATACAATATTTTTGCACCCCTTACGTTATATAGTAGGCAAAAAATGAAATTAAACAAAACATACTTATTATTATTACCCGCAATGTTGCTGTTGCTGGCTGGTTGCAAAACCACCAAAAACACGTGGTTTTACCGTGGGTATCATAATATGAATGCAAGATATAATGGCTACTTTTATTCGAAAGAGAATATGAAAGAATCCATTAAAAAGGTGGAAAAGGGCTATAAAGAAGATTATACCAAACTATTACCCATCTATATTCTTACCGATAATAAAACATCAAAAGGGTTTTATGCTGATTTTGATAAATCAATAAAAAAATCGTCAACCGTTATTCAACGCCACTGTATTACCGATAAAAAGAAAAAAGAAATACCAGGTGCCTGCAAATGGATTGATGAAAATTATATCCTCATCGGCGAATCGCATTACTATAAACGCGATTTGTTTTCGGCTTTGGAAGTATTTGAATACGTAGCAAAAATATATCCAAAACCAGAAGCAAAATATCAAGGCAAACTTTGGATGATGCGAACAGATAATGAAATAGGTAGCTACAGCTTATCCGAAGAAATAATAGATGATTTCAGAAACGCAAAAGATTTACCGAAAGATAAAACGTTTCAAAAAGATTTGGCAGTAGTAACTGCTGATTTGGAGATAAAAGAAGGATTGTATTCATCAGCAATAAGAGATTTGGAAAAAGCAATACCTATTACAAAGCATAAAAAAGAACGTGCACGTTACGTTTTTATCCTCGCGCAGCTATACGAAAAGTTGAATGATAATAAAAAAGCATCCTCGCTATATGCACAAGTACCGCCATTGCACCCAATTTACGAAATGGAGTTTCAGGCAAAAATAAATGAAGCAAAAACATTTGATGCAGAAAACAGTAACAGCGACGAAATAAAAAAGAAACTCACCAAATTATTAAAAGATGATAAAAATATAGATTACCGCGACCAGATTTATTACGCGTTCGCCAACATTGCGTACCGCGAAAAAGACACTCCAGGCGCATTAACCTATTTAAGTAAATCTATAAAAGCAAGTACTACCAACACCACACAAAAAGCATTATCGTATTTAAAACGTGCCGATATTTATTTCGATATGCCCGATTATAAACACGCAGAAGCCAACTACGACACCACAATGAAGGTGCTGCCAAAAGAATATCCCGATTACGAAAAGATAGATGAAAAACGAAAAGCACTAACACAATTGGTTTATAACCTTAAAATAATTGAAACAGAAGATAGCTTGCAAGCATTAGCCCGATTGAGCGAAGGAGATAGAAATAGCAAGATTGATAAAATAATAGCGCAAGCAGCGGAAGAAGAAAAAGAAAAAGCAGAAGCAGAAGAACAAGCGAAACTTAATGCAAAAAATGCTCCTATAGATACCAAAGGTGCAACAGCAGGAGGAAATACTGGGTCGTGGTATTTTTATAATCCTTCCACAGTAAGTTTTGGAGTGCAGGAATTTACTAAAAGATGGGGACCAAGAAAGCTGGAAGACAATTGGAACAGAATAGATAAAGACCAAGTAGTGGCAAACGATACCAGAGAGAACGAGCCAGGAGATACAGCAAGCACAGGAGGAGTAGCAATAAAAGGAACAAACAAAAACGCGAAGGACAGAAGCTTTTATTTGAGAAAAATACCACTTACCAATGATTTGCTCGTAAAATCAGATTCTAAAATAGTAGATGCCTTTTATAATGCAGGTACTATATATAAGGAGCAAATATTAAATAATAAAAAAGCAGTGGAAACGTT
>CAILDT010000859.1 GCA_903833025.1 uncultured Bacteroidota bacterium
CTTTTACATTAAACTGTTCTGTTTTTATGTTTCTAATACTGTCGAACATTTGCACCATAATCTCTCGGCACGACATATTTTCATTGGGTTTTGAAACGCTAATGAAAAGAAATAGAATAACTATAAACGGAAAAACCTTGTACACACTCATATTTGCAAACATAGTAAAAAATGTAGAATTGGTGAATAAATACTGATAAAGCAATTGATTTTATTCTGTATTTTCGTGAAAAATTAATTGTGATGAACATTGTAGGAATAATACCTTCGCGATATGCTTCCACTCGTTTTCCGGGTAAACCTTTGGTGGACATAGCCGGAAAATCAATGATACAGAGGGTGTACGAACAGGCAAAAAAAGCAAAATCGTTATCCGAAGTATTTGTAGCAACTGATGATGCGAGGATTCAAGAACACGTAATCTCTTTTGGTGGCAAAGTGGTAATGACAAGCGAAACTCACCAAAGCGGTACCGACCGCTGCTTTGAAGCAGTTAATAAAATACAAGGAATAACTGATGTTATAATAAACATTCAGGGCGATGAACCGTTTATTCATCCCGAACAAATAGATTTAGTTGCTTCTTGTTTTAATTCGTCAGATACTGGAATTGCAACACTGGCAATAAAAATGAAAACCAGCATTGATTTATTTAATCCAAATATTCCAAAAGTAATTATCAATAAAAACAAGGAAGCCATTTATTTCAGTCGCCAGGCAATACCTCACATACGCGGTGTGGAGCAAAGCGAATGGATGAATAGGTTTACGTTTTACAAGCACATAGGGATTTATGCTTATAGGGTGGAGGTGTTAAAGGAAATTACTTCGCTCCAGCAATCGTCGTTGGAACTGGCAGAAACATTGGAACAACTGCGATGGATTGAAAATGGGTATAAAATAAAAGTGGAGGTTACTGATTTTGAAAGCGTTGCAATTGATGCGCCTGAAGACTTAAATAAACTCGTTGCTTTCTTATAAAATTATAGTATTTTCGCAACCCCGAAAAAGAAAATGCAAAAGGTAGATAAACATATTAACGACTTATTATTCGAGCACGACTGTGTTATTGTGCCTGAATTTGGTGGCTTTGTAGCTAACTATGCTTCTGCAAAAATTCATCCGGTACAACATACGTTTATCCCACCATCGAAAAATATTGTTTTTAATAAAAACTTAAAAATAAACGATGGCTTATTAGCCAATCATATTGTAATTGCTGAAAACACAAACTATGTGGAAGCAATAAAATACATCAGTAATTTTGTAGAATACACTAACGAACAATTAAAAAAAGGTGCGAAAGTAAAGATAGATGAAGTAGGCACTTTGTTTTTGGATGTGGAACGTAACGTGAACTTTCAGCCGTCTTCAACCAATTATTTATTACAATCGTTTGGGTTACCCGCATTTCAATCGCCAGCTATTAAGCGCGATAATATTAGCAAACGAATAGAAAAGGAATTTAAAGATAGAGTTGCCGTTGCCCCTGCAAAAAAGAAAGTAAACGGGAAACGTATAGTAACACTGGCTATTGCAACTCCTTTGGTTTTTGCTTTGCTTTGGATTCCACTAAAAACGGATTTGCTGAAAAACATTAATTACTCCAGCTTAAATCCGTTTGCTTCTAAAGAAATTAAAAACGAACCAGTAAAAGAAAAACCAAAACAAATTGTTGTAGCTCCAATAATTAAAAAGGATACAGCGGTTGCAATTGCAAATCAAGATTCAACTACTACCAATGAGCAACCAACAGTAGCACCTGTAAAAGCTGATTCTACAGCGGTTATAAAAACAACGGCAGTTAATCTCGATTTAAGATTTCATATAGTTGCAGGTTGTTTTGCGATTGAAAACAATGCGGTAAAATTTGTTGCATCACTTCAACAGCAAAATATAGATGCAGCAATCCTTGGTAAAAACGACAAACAATTATTTGTAGTAAGTGTTGGCAATTACGCCACTTATAAAGAAACGAATAAAGAAATAGCTAACATTCGCAAGCAACTGCCTAATGTTTGGTTGTATAAAAATTAACATTCCAATTTCATTTCATTACCTCTTTACTTCATTTCTATTCTTATAACGTTCGGATAGTTAATTATCTTTGCGATGTGAAAAAAGTATTTTTAATTTCCATTTCCTCACTCCTCTTTGCTTTAACCACTGCAAAAGCACAACCTACATTAGATACTATTAACGATTGCATAAAACAGCGACCATCATTTTATTTTGGATTTAATAACCGAAATTCATTTATAGAAAACAGCAGAGCAAAAATATTCGGAGCGTTAATAGGTGTAAGTTATGGCAACCGATTATTTTGTGCAATTGGCTATAATCAACTCTATCCGCCTGCTACACATTTTGATGAACAATATTATTTTGTAAATAAAGACAATAAAAAAGACAGCGTTACCGAAAAATTAAAACTGTATTATATTTCTGTTTCTGTTGAATATGCTTTCTATACTACCAAGCATTGGTATTTGAGTATGCCCTTACAAATTGGGGTTGGCGATACATATTATAAATATGAATTGAACGGAATGAATTATCGTGTGGGTGAGAATCTTAATTTTGTTTACGAACCTGCTGTATCAGTTCAATATAAATTTACCAAGTATGTGGGAGTGGGTGCTAACATTGGTTATCGGTTTATGTTTACAACAAGCAGAAAACTAAATCAGAAATTTACTTCACCAATTTATGCGTTTAGCATTGTGCTTTATTATTCCGAAATTTACAGGGCATTGGTTCACAAGACACATAAAAAAGCTGAGGTAAGAAATTTATGAATGAAACAAATTTAGAGCGATTAAAAACACTTCGCCAATTATTAAAGATTGAACGTGATGAAGATTTCGAACAATACAAACAACATTTCGCGCGTAATAATATTAATTACAGACGAGAGAAAGGTGTTACCTGGTATCCTGTAGTTATTACTAACACAGAGATTGGACTGGGTGAGTATTTAATAATTGAAATAGAACGAACCACTAATCACAACGAACCACATCAGTTTTCGGGAGGTAAAAATGCTGCTTTGTTTTCCAATCATCATCCCGATGCAAAACAATTAAACGGCACTATAAAAGTAATTAGTCCGAATAAAATCAGGTTATCGCTTTCTATTGATGAACTTCCCGAATGGTGCGATGATGGCAAGCTTGGCATTAATTTATTATTTGATGAAGCAAGTTATAAAGAGATGGACATTGCGATGGAAAAAGTTATTACTGCAAATCATACTCGGCTTGCTCATTTGCGCGATGTGATGTATGGCTTGAAACCACCGGTTTTTGATAAGATTGACGAATCATTAAAAATAACAGGACTGAATGAATCACAGAATTATGCGGTGCAAAAAATACTTGCGGCAAAAGATGTTGCAATTATTCACGGTCCGCCAGGCACCGGAAAAACAACTACTTTGGTACAGGCAATACTGCAAACATTAAAAACAGAAAAACAAATTCTTGTTTGTTCGCCTTCAAATACTGCTGTTGATTTACTTACAGAAAAACTACATCGTGAAGGAATAAATGTATTGCGGTTAGGTAACCCTGCACGCATTTCGGAAGAAGTAATGCTGAATACATTGGATGCGAAAGTGGCAGCACACGCGTCATACAAAGATTTAAAAAATTATCGGAAAACGGCAGATGAATACTTTAGAATGGCGGGAAAATACAAACGAACATTTGGAAAAGAAGAGCGCGAACAACGACAATTATTTTATAACGAAGCACGTAAAATATTAAGCGAAGCAAGAGTTTTGGAAGATTATATATTGTACGAACAATTTAATAAAGCACAAGTTATTGCGTGTACTCCTGTGGTTTCGTCAAACAGAATAATGCGCGACAAACAATTTACTTCCGTGTTTATAGATGAAGCAGCACAAGCATTGGAGCCACTTTGCTGGATACCTATATCGCGGAGCAACAGGGTAATATTTGCCGGCGACCATTTTCAATTGCCGCCAACAGTTAAATCAAAACGAGCAGAAGATGCAGGATTAAAAGAAACATTATTTGAAAGATGTATGACCATTGAAAGTGCATCAGTGATGCTCAACACGCAATACCGAATGCACGAAACGATAATGAATTTTTCGAACAAACAATTTTATAAAAACAATTTAATTGCTGCAACTTCTGTAAAAGATTCGGTTTTAAGTTTTGATGAAGATGATTATTTGCTTAGCAAACCCTTTGATTTTATTGATACTGCCGGATGTGGGTTTACAGAAATAACCAATCCCGAAAGTTTGAGTACTGCAAATCCGGAAGAAGCAACATTACTTATTAATCATTTGAAATTGCTTTTAGAACAATACGAACGGAATAATAAATTTGGAAAGATAATTACCATCGGAATTATTTCTCCTTATAAAGAACAAGTGCAGCACATCACCAATAAAATAAATGAAGATGAGTATTTGAAAAATTATTTATCGAAAATTGCAATTAAAACTATTGATGGTTTTCAAGGGCAGGAGCGCGATGTGATTTATATCAGCTTAGTTCGTTCCAACGATTCTATGGAAATTGGTTTCCTATCCGACACTCGCCGAATGAATGTGGCACTTACCCGTGCAAAGAAAAAGTTAGTAGTAATTGGCGATAGTGCCACACTTGGCAATCATCCGTTTTACAAAAACTTTTTGGATTATGCTGATAGTGTTAAAGCATATAAAAGTGCGTGGGAGTTTTTGTAACTCTAAAACATACCCCCACTTTCCTTCTCCTTTTCCACCTCATACCCAGCATCTATTTTAAGGTATTTGCTTTGTGCAGCTTCCACAGCTAATTCATCGCAGCGGTTGTTTTCTTTATTGGCTGCGTGTCCTTTTACCCAGACAAATTTTACATTGTGTTTTCTATAAGCAACTAAAAACCGCTTCCATAAATCAGGATTCTTTTTGTCTTTAAAATGTTTTTTCTCCCAGCCAATTACCCATTTTAGCTCTACAGAATCTACCACATATTTACTATCCGAATAAATGGTAACGGGCGTTCCTTCTTTTTTCAATGCTTCCAACGCTACAATTACTGATAATAATTCCATTCTATTATTGGTAGTTAATCTAAATCCTTCCGAAATTTCTTTTCGCAAAGCACCATAAAGCATCACTACGCCATAACCACCTGGTCCAGGATTGCCCCGCGATGCGCCATCTGTATATATTGAAATCATAGTGAGGTAATAATCTTTTCTATCGCTTGAGGATAATATTCATATTCCAATTGATGAATTTTTTTTGCCAGTGAATCTGCTGTTTCAATTTCAGAAACAATGCAATGATGTTGTGATATTATTTTCCCCTCATCATATTTTTCATTTACATAATGAATAGTAATACCACTTTCTTTTTCTTTCGCTTCAATAACCGCTTTGTGTACATTCATCCCATACATTCCCTTGCCTCCAAACTTTGGAAGTAATGCAGGATGGATGTTTATTATTTTATTTGTGAAAGCTTTAATAATAGAATCTGAAATTTTCCAGAGAAACCCTGCAAGAACAATAAAATCAATATTGAAATTTTTAAGTTCGTTAACAATTATTTCAGATTCAAAAAAGAACTTCTTATCCGAAACCATATTCGGGATGTCAGATTTTTGAGCCTTTTGAATTACCTTTGCAGATAAATTATTACTTACAACAAGTGCTACTTTCACTGTTTTACTATCCTTAAAATAATCAATAATATGTTGGGTATTTGTTCCTTCGCCAGAGGCAAAAACGGCAATGTTTTTCATAATCATTGGGCAAAAGTAGCTTTTTAATGATAATTATCGATATTTAATAAATAATAACTTTACCCCTGACATAGCTTAAACCATTGATTTTTAAACGAAAATATCTCAAATAAATGAACTTGTCGATGAATAAATTCATTATTTTTTTTGTTATTCTATACATAACTCTATCTTTGCACCCAAATTAACCTTTTAAACATTTAAAAATGTCAGACATTGCAAACAAAGTAAAAGCTATTATCGTTGATAAACTAGGAGTTGACGAAAAAGAAGTAACACCTACGGCTAGCTTTACAAATGATTTAGGTGCAGACTCATTGGATACTGTAGAGTTGATAATGGAGTTTGAAAAAGAATTCAATATTGCTATTCCAGATGATCAAGCTGAAAAGATTGGTACTGTTGGAGAAGCGGTTTCTTACATTGAAGCAAACGCAAAATAATTCCAAAAGATTTATTTAATGAAGTTAAGACGAGTAGTAGTTACAGGTCTCGGTGCTATAACCCCTCTTGGTAATACTGTTTCCGATTATTGGAACAATCTTATCAATGGTGTTAGCGGAGCTGCTCCTATTACTCGTTTTGATGCTTCAAAGTTTAAAACTCAATTTGCCTGCGAAGTAAAAGGCTTTAATCCCGAAGATTATTTAGACCGAAAAGAAGCCCGCAAACTCGACCCGTTTTCTCAATATGGTTTAGTAGCTGCTATTCAGGCAGTAAAAGATGCTGGTTTAGATGGCGAAAATGTGTTCGACCCGGATAGAGCAGGTGTTATTTGGGGTTCTGGAATTGGTGGTTTACAAACTTTTCAGGACGAGTGTTTTAATTTCGAAAGGGGTGACGGAACACCAAGATTCAATCCTTTCTTTATCCCCAAAATGATTGCTGATATTTGTTCAGGACATATTTCTATCCGTTTTGGAATGCGTGGTCCTAACTTTACAACGGTATCGGCTTGTGCTTCCTCCACTAATTCAATGATTGATGCTGCAACCTATATTAAGTTAGGTAAAGCTGATATTATGGTTACAGGTGGTTCCGAAGCAGCAGTTTGTGAAGCTGGTGTTGGTGGTTTTAATGCTATGCACGCACTTTCAACTCGTAATGATTCTCCAGGAACAGCTTCCCGTCCGTTTGATTTGGATAGAGATGGTTTTGTGTTAGGCGAAGGTGCAGGTGCTTTAATTCTCGAAGATTTAGAACACGCTTTAAAACGTGGGGCAAAAATTTACGCTGAAGTAGTTGGTGGTGGGATGACTGCTGATGCAAACCATATTACCGCTCCGCACCCAGAAGGATTAGGTGCTCGTAATGTGATGCGTATTGCTTTGCAGGATGCAGAAATGACTCCTGATGAAATAGATTATGTGAATGTACACGGTACTTCCACACCGCTTGGCGATGTTGCTGAAACAAAAGCAATACTTAGTGTGTTTGGCGAAAGTGCTTATAAATTAAATATCAGTTCTACAAAATCAATGACTGGGCATTTGCTTGGTGCTGCAGGTGCAATTGAAGCAATGGCTGCTATACTTGCAGTAAAATACGACATTGTGCCTCCTACCATAAATCATTTTACCGATGACCCTGCATTGGATAATAAATTAAATTTCACTTTCGGTACTGCACAAAAACGCATTGTTCGTGCTGCTTTAAGCAATACTTTTGGTTTTGGCGGACACAATGCTTCCGTTATTGTAAAAAAGTACGTTGCTTAATTTCCCTGCTTGACAATCTTCAGAAAACCTTTACGAGTTCATTTTTCTCCCGACAAAAGTTTACACGAATCATTACGTAATATTTTAGGGTTTTACCCTGATAACATTGCTTTATACAAATCTGCTTTCCGCCATAGTTCAGCGGCTACTCTTATTAAAGATGGTATAAAAGATAGTAACGAACGCCTTGAGTTTTTGGGTGATTCAGTTATCGGAACTGTGGTGGCTGATTATCTTTTCAAAAAATTTCCTTTTAAAGACGAAGGTTTTTTAACCAAGATGCGCTCTAAAATGGTGAGCCGTAATCAGCATAATAATATTGCGTTAAAACTTGGGTTAAATAAATTAATTGATGCAAATAAGGATCGCAACTCACATCCAAGTTCAATCAATGGCGATGCGTATGAAGCATTAATTGGTGCAATTTATTTGGATAAAGGTTTTGACTTTGCCAAAAACTTTATGCTTACCCGTATTATTAATGTGCACATTGATATGAATGAAGTGGAAACAAAGGAGGTGGATTTCAAAAGTAAATTTATTGAATGGGTGCAAAAAGAAAAAAAGGAATTCAGGTTTGATATTGTTAACGATGGCAATGCTGCTGCCGACAAACAATTTCTGTTGAATTTAATTGTTGATGAT
Organism: uncultured Bacteroidota bacterium; assembly: GCA_903833025.1. GTDB lineage: Bacteria > Bacteroidota > Bacteroidia > 2-12-FULL-35-15 > 2-12-FULL-35-15 > 2-12-FULL-35-15. The sequence continues at coordinate 8,135 of CAILDT010000859.1, forward strand.
AAAGTAATAGGTACAGCACAACACTTCTCAAAAAAACGTGCCGAACAACTATGTGCCGAACACGCTTGTGCTGAATTAGGCATTTGATTTTGTTTCCGATTTTGTTTCTCTCCTTATTTATTTTACTTTCGCTGCGTGAAAAAACAACTACTAGTATTTATTCTTTCCGTTTTTATTTCTTCTGAAATTTTTGCAGGAGGATTTCAGGTTAATTTACAAGGACAAAAACAAGCGGGTATGGGGCATACCGGCACAGGGTTCTGTCAGGATAACGCTGCTTTGTTTTTTAATCCGGGAGGAGTTTCGTTTTTAGATTCGTTGCGAGGCATTTCGTTTGGCGGAAGTTTTATTTTTCCGCGTACCACTTACCTCGATGAAAGTAGTGGTTACATTGCCCATACGGAGCATCATACAGGAACGCCGATAACTTTATACGCCGTTTATAAATTTCATAAAACAGATAAGTGGAACGTAGGATTAGCTATTTATAACCCTTTCGGGAGCCGTGTGCAATACCCTGACGACTGGAAAGGACAATTTCTTATCAGAGAAATAGATTTAAAAACATTTTTTATTCAGCCCACTGTTTCTTATAAAGTAAATGAAAAGCTCGGTATAGGTGCTGGGTTTGTATATGCTACTGGAGATTTTAGTTTGCGCAAGGGAATACCCATTCAGGATTCAACAGGGAAATATGGAGAAGGAAACCTGCACGGCAAAGCTTCGGGATATGGTTTTAATGTTGGAATATATTACAAAGCAGGAGAAAAATTATCGGTAGGATTAGATTACCGTTCGCAAGTAAATGTGAAAGTAAAAGATGGAACAGCCGATTTTACAGTGCCTGCATCAGTAGCAAGTTTTTTTCCGACAACTACTTTTTCTACTCAACTTAAATTACCATCTACATTAACATTAGGCGTTGCCTATTCCTTTATCCCGAAATTAAAAGTGGCGTTGGATATTAATTACATCGGATGGAAATCGTACGATTCGCTTATCATTGATTTTGCGCAGAATACCGATAACTTAAAAGACATCCATTCGGCACGTGTTTATCAAAATGTTTTTATTGTTCGCCTTGGTGCGCAATATACTTTAACAAATAGATGGACGGTGAGATTAGGAACTTACTACGATGCAACACCTGTAAAAGCAGGGTATTTAACCCCCGAAACGCCTGATGCAAATAAAATAGCAATTACGGCAGGTGCATCATTTCGGATAACAGATAAGTTTCATTTAGACTGTTCGTTCCTATATATAGAAGGTATGAAGCGCACCGACACTAATTTAGAAACCGGATTTACGGGCACTTACAAAACAAAAGCTGTTGTTCCTGGTTTGAGTATTGAATATGTTTTTTAAGAACAAAGAATTATTACTTTTACAAAAATTAATTTTAAACCCAATAAAACCCAAAACAAATGAAAAAAATCTACAAACTAATTACTGTTGCATTACTATTAATTGCAACATCACAAACAAATGCACAATGTGCTGGTGGTCGTTATCACGATTATGTTTTTCCGACAACGCCAACGCCTACTTCTGGGGTTGTTTATGGAAGTAATGTAACTGCTGCAAATGCAACACAAAGTTTAGTGCTCGATGTATATCAGCCCGTTGGCGATGTGGCTACCAGCCGTGCTTTGGTTATAATCGCGCACGGTGGCAGTTTTGTGTATGGTGGCAGAACAGGTACCGATGTGGTTCCTTTGGCTCAAGACCTTGCAAAATTGGGATATGTTACGGCAAGTATTGATTACCGATTAGGAATGACAAATTTTCCTTTTGCGGCTCAACATACTGTAGATTCTTCGGATGCTGGTGCTGAATTAATGCGTGCTGTTCACGATGCACGTGCTGCTGTTCGTTTCTTCCGCAAAAATGCGAGAGTAGGAGGTAATACGTATGGCATTGACACCAACAATATTTTCTTCGCTGGTGTTTCTGCTGGTGGGCTTACTGCTTTGCATCTTGCTTATTTGGACCAAATGTCGGAGTTTCCTCCGTATATTGATACTACAGGTGTAACGGTAGGTGCAATGACTGGGCAACCGGGCTTACACGGCGGTATTGAGGGGATGAGCGGTAATCCTGGTTATCCTTCTACCGTAAAAGCAATTGTAAATATTTGTGGTGCACTTGGCGATACACTTTGGATGCACGCGGGCGATACACCTGTTTTGAGTTTTCACGGAACGATTGATGGCACAGTGCCTTATGGCTATGCAACTATTGCTGTTATTGGCAATCCGCTTTTGAAAGTTTATGGTAGTTCGCTTGTTAATGAGAGAGCTACTAATTTAGGAATTCCAAATTGTATGGAAACTTGGATAGGGCAAGACCACGTGCCGGAAGTAGCCAGTGCTGTGTATTTTGATTCTACTATTACTATTACCCGTACTTTTTTAGAACATTTTACCTGCGGAACGCCTATGAATTGTGCTTATTCTAATCCATTAGGAGTTAATGAACTTGCTGCTGATGTTGATTTTACGGTGTATCCTAACCCTGCAACTGCTTCTGTAACTATTGATTTATCTGCTTTTGCTGGACACTCGGTTAGTGTGGAAATGTATGATATGATGGGCAGAAATGTAAAATCGGTTAGTACTATTAAAGCTACTAATTATACTATTGGCAGAGAAAATTTGAATTCTGGTATTTATTTTATGAATGTAATTTCGGAAGGAAAGGTGTTTTCTAAGAAAATTATTTTTGAGTAAATTGTTGGTTTATTGGTTCACTAGTTCATTCGTTAATTAGTTGTTTCGTAAAACAAAAAAACCCGCTCTTATATAAGAGCGGGTTTTTTTTGTTTAAAGATTGTAGTTGTTAAGCTATTTAACATCCGAATTTTGTTCCAGTGCAAGGGTAAAAGAGGAAAAATTAAGGGAATGTGCGTTTTTTGTTCCGGCACTCGCGGAAATGAAAAGTGCCTATGTCGAAATCGTTTCGATACTTGTAGAGAACACTTTGGCACTCGCGAAAATCGTTTCGGAACTCCCCCATTAGGCGTGAAGTTAATTGCAAAAGCAATCGATTTTCAATCTGCAACGTTCGTTGAGTTTGTTACACCATTCGTTCTGTTTGGTGAAAGGTTCGTACTTCTTCGCCAACTCTCCCTACTTTGTGCCGAACTCTCTGGACTTTTGGCGCAACTCTTCTGATGTTGCGTTCAATTGTCCTGACTTCTGCCAAACTCTCCTGACTTCTTGGGCAACTCTCTGTACTTTGCACCAAACTATCCAGACTTTTGCTCCAACTGTCCCAACTTCTTCCCAAACTCAACCTATCTTTAACCGAAAGGTACGTACCTTCTTGCGAACAGTACGTACCTTTTAAAAGCGGAACCCTTGATTTTGTTGAGTTTCCTAATTTGGAAAGAAGGAAACGGAGGCAGACGGACGTCCAAATCCGGAGTATTTCCTCCTGTTACTCTTACAAAAACCTCTTTTCCTCTCACGGTTCCTGTAATAATCAATTTGCTTGAACTTCCAGTTTCGCAAACCACAGTAAAAGTAATAACCCGCAGACGCGAGCGTCATTTCCGCTCGTGACTATTATTCGGGAGCGTCTCGCTCCAAATAACAAAAAAAACGCCTCGTAAATTAATACGAGGCGTAGAGGAGCAGTGGCAACACAAACAAAACAATCTAAATAATGCAAACGTTAACTTACTGCTCCAATTTTTTTAAGTGATTTTCTAGCTACTCTTTCTATGATAAAATTTATTTCTATTACTGATATTAATAATCTATTTCCACCCGCCGCCTAATGCCTGATAAATATTGGTAACAGCTACAAATTGTTGCTGTTTTGTTTTTATTAAATCCAATTTAGCATCCAGCGCATCACGTTGTGTCATTAACACTTCAAAATAATTTGCTTTGCCGTATTTAAAAAGTTCGTTAGCTATATCTATTGATTGTGTTAAGGCATCCACCTGTTTGCTTTTAATATCGAATGCCTGATTGAGATTATTAATGCTCGATAGTTGGTTAGAAACTTCCACAAAGCCGTTTATAATTGTTTTTTGGTAATTATACATCGCTTCAATTTGGCGAGCTTTGGATTTATTAAATTCAGCTTTTATTGCGCTGCGATTAATTAAGGGAGCTACTAAATCGCCAGCTAAATTATACATCAATGATTGCGGAGTCATAAATAAAAATGAAGGTTTAAATGCCTGAAACCCCACGCCACCTGTTATGCTGAAAGTAGGGAAAAATTGGGCTTGGGCTGATTTTACATCACATTTAGTTGCAAAAAGTTCGAACTTTGCCTGTTTAATATCAGGTCGGTTGGCTAACAATTGAGAAGGAATACCGCTTTTTATTTGTTGAGGCAATTGAGCCATAAAACCAGATTTATCGCGAACAATAGCTTGTGGGTACCTGCCCATCAAAAAATTAATTTTGTTTTCATTTTCTTTTATTTGCTGCTGCACATCAAACTCCATCGCTTGAGAATTTAATACATCTGCTTCAAATTTTTTAACTGCTAATGCGTTAACTACCGATGCTTCTTTTTGAATCTTTACAATTTCAAGTGCATTTTTCTGCAATTCTATTGTTTCCTTAATTATGTCGAGCTGATTATCCAACGAAAGCAATTCGTAATATGATTTCGAAATTTCGGATATTAAATTTGTTATTACAAAATTTTTACCTTCTATACTCTCCAGGTATCTTGCAAATGCAGCTTTTTTACCATTTCTAAGTTTTTTCCAAATATCAACTTCCCAAGTAGCATTTAAGCCCAGATAAAAATTACCAAGATCTTCGGGCACAAGCTGCCCTGGGGTTATATCGGCAGACGCATCGCCGGCTCCCTGGCTGGTATAATGCCCCACCTTTTCGAGCCCTGCCCCAGCAGTTGCATTTACAACGGGGAATAACATACCCTTTCTTAACCGCACATCGTTCCTCGCAATTTCTATATCCTGTAGCGTTATCATCAGGTCAGGATTATTTTTAAGCGCAGTATCAATAAGGGTTACAAGGTTTTTATCTTGAAAAAAATCTTTCCATTTTATTTGTGCAGAATTAACTGAGTCTTTAGAATCAGAATAAGATTCAGGCATTGCTTTGTCTTTATCCTGAACAGGAGTAAGCATTTTGCAACTTGCAAAAAGGATGCAAATTAACAACGCCATTATGATTTTATATTTTCCGAAACCCTTCATTTTATATCATCTCGTCGGTTAAAGGTTCGTCTGCCTGGTCTTCAACAAAAGCGTGTCTTTCCGAAATACTTGCGAAAATATAATAAAGACCAGGAACAATAAGAACACCGAAAATAGTACCAAACAACATACCTCCTGCAGCAGCAGCACCTATCGTTCTGTTGCCAATAGCACCTGGTCCGGTGGCAAACACAAGCGGAAGTAACCCGGCAATAAAAGCGAAGGAAGTCATTAATATAGGACGAAGACGAGCTGCTGCACCGTCAATAGCCGATTGCATTACGCTCTTCCCCTGCCGATGCCTTTGAATGGCAAACTCCACAATTAACACTGCATTCTTCCCCAATATTCCGATAAGCATTACCATTGCAATTTGTGCATAAATATTGTTCTCTAAGCCCAATGTTTTAATAAAAAAGAAGGCGCCAAAAATTCCGACAGGCAATGAAAGTATTATTGGTAGTGGCAATACAAAGCTTTCGTATTGAGCAGATAATACCAAATAAACAAAGATGAGAGAAATAAGAAATATATAGATAGCTTGATTTCCCTGTCTTGATTCATCAATAGAAATACCAGCCCATTCTATTCCAAATCCCTTTGGTAATTTCTCTTTAGCTACCTCTTCTACTGCTGTAAGAGCCGCACCACTACTATAACCAGCAGCAGGACCACCACTTATTTCAGCCGAATTATACAAATTGTGTCGAGTAATTTCTACGATATCCGATACCTTCTCAATTTTCATAAATGCTGAATATGGAACCATTTCACCGCTATCGTTTTTCACATAATATTTTAAAAGGTCGCTCGGCTGCTCTCTGTAGGAAGGCAAAGCTTGCACCATTACTTTATAAGGACGGTCGTATTTAATAAAACTCGTTTCATAATCACTACCAATAAATGTGGAAAGATTATTCATAGCAGCATCTATAGCCACTCCTTTTTGTTTCGCCTTATCAAAATCAAGTTTTAAATTATATTGAGGATAACTCGCATTATAGAATGTAAAGGCATTTGAAAGTTCGGGGCGTTTATTTAATTCAGCCACAAATTCGTTACTAACCTTTTCCATTTTTTTATAATCACCTGTTGAAGCCTTATCTAAAAGACGACACTCGAAACCACCAGCAGCACCATAACCCGGTACAGCAGGAGGAGGGAAAAATTCAATTGTAGCACCTTTAATATTTTTTGCTTTCTCTTCCAATTCCTTCATTACTTCCATAGTAGAGTGTTTTCGCTCTTCCCAACTTTTTAGATTTATTAAACAACTTCCCGAATTGTCTCCGGTACTTTCCGTTAAAATTTCATAACCTGCCATTGCCGATACGGATTTGATATCTTCTATCGTCAATGCAACTTTTTGTAATTCCGCTACCACTTCATTCGTTCTTTCCAATGTTGAACCTGGTGGGGTAAGTATCTCTGCATAAAAGAGTCCTTGGTCCTCATTAGGAATAAATCCAGAAGGAACTTTGGTACTTAAAAACCAGGTTCCTAAACAAAAAACAATTAATACCATAAATGTTACTACTCTTCTGTTTACAATAATGCTCACCACCTTTTTATACCTGCCCTGCAAACTGTTAAACGAGTTATTAAATCCTATTAAAAAACGATTGAGCAATGTTTTTCTTTTTTCAACTCCGTGGGTATTCTTTAGAATCAAAACGCATATAGCAGGTGTAAATGTAAGCGCAACCACTCCAGATAAAATAATAGCAGTAGCCATAGTTACTGAAAACTGCCTGTAAAATATTCCAACCGGACCGGACATAAACGAAATAGGAATAAACACAGAAGCCATAACAAGAGTAATGGCAATAATGGCACCTCCAATTTCTTTCATTGCCAGTTCAGTAGCAGCCATAACACCTATTTTGTTTTGTTCCATTTTGGCGTGTACCGCCTCCACCACAACTATTGCATCATCTACCACAATACCAATAGCAAGTACCAAAGCGAACAAGGTAATAAGGTTAAGTGAAATTCCAAAAAGTTGCATAAAAAAGAACGTCCCTATAAGTGATATTGGCACAGCTATTATAGGAATTAAAGTGGAACGCCAATCGCCAAGGAATATAAACACTACAAAAGCAACCAATAAAAATGCTTCTATTAAGGTGTGCAATACTTTATCAATTGAGGCATCTAGAAATTTTGATACATCATATCCCAAAGAATAATTCATTCCTTTTGGAAATGAACTCTCCTTTATTTCTTCCAACCTTTTTTTAACATTCTTAATTACCTGACTGGCGTTGCTACCATAAGATTGTTTGAGGACTATTGCAGCAGAAGGTTTTCCGTTTAAATTAGAATATATATCATAATAGGTACTTCCAAATTCAACATCGGCAACATCTTTTAAACGGAGTAGTTGACCATCAGGGTTGGCTTTCACTATAATATTTTCATATTCCTCCTTGGTTGTAAATCGTCCCGAATATTTTATTACATATTCAAACGCCTGTGATTTTTTTCCAGAACTTTCTCCTAATCTTCCGGGAGATGCTTCTATACTTTGCTCGCCCAAGGCGGTCATCACTTCATCAGCCGAAACCTTATGTGCCTGCATTCTATCAGGTTTCAACCAAACCCTCATTGAATAATCTCTGTTTCCAAGAATATCTGCAAATCCAACCCCATCTACCCTCTTTAATTCCGAAAGCATATTGATATCCGCAAAATTGGATAGAAAATTAATATCCAATTTAGGGTCGTCACTGTATAGGTTGATATACATCAACATATTCGATTCCTCTCTTGTAATCTTAACACCTTCACGAACTACAATAGGAGGTAGTTTATTAACCACCGCCGCAACCCTATTTTGAATATTTACAGAAGCAATATTAGGGTCGGTTCCTAATTCAAAAACAATGGAGAGCGAACATTCTCCATCACTTCCTGCATCTGAATCTATGTATTTTAATCCAGGAACCCCATTGATAGCACGTTCTAGTGGAATCACAACAGATTTTATCATTAATTGTCCGTTTGCTCCCGGGTAATCGGCAACAATATTAACCTTAGGAGGTGAAATGGATGGGAACTGAGTTACCGGCAATTGAACCACTGCAAGAGCTCCTAAAAAAACAATAATCAGGGAGATGACAATAGATAAAACAGGTCTATGTATAAATTTATTGAACATATTTTAAGTGTGCCTATTGTTGAATTAATTGTAAACTCCCTATAATATCCTTTAAAGGAACAAACTTCGTTTGAACTTTATTGTCTTCTTTAGCCGTTTGAATTCCTTCGTAAATAATTTTATCTTTTTCCGAAAGACCAGATTCTATGATATATAAATTACTTAAACTTTGTTTTACAACAATGTTTCGGGATTTTACGGTATTATTTTGGTCAACCACAAAAACAAAAATCTTATCTTGAATTTCATAAGTCGATTTTTGTGGTATTATCAACGCATTTTTAATTGGAATTACCAACCTTACCTTACCTGTTTCACCGTGCTTTAAAAGCAAATCAGGATTAGGAAATTTCGCCCTGAAAGAAATATTTCCTGTACCATTGTCAAATTCACTTTCTACAGTTTCAACCTCTCCTTTATATTTATGTTCGTCACCGTTAGCCAGCAATAATGTTGCAGCGTTTTTATCATCTCCCTTTTTATTCCTTGTTTTATAATCAAGGTACTCGTCTTCTGCAAGATTAAAATAAGCATACACTTCTTTGTTGTTCGAAAGCGATGTTAATAAAGTACCTTCGTCAATAGCACTACCTGCTTTAAACCTTGTTCTGTCGATGGTTCCATCAAATGGTGCTTTTATTTCGCAATAAGAAAGATTAAGTTCTGCAAGTGCCACTTCAGCATTTGCTTCATCCAGTTTTGCCTGTGCTAATGCAAGTTCTGTTTGAGAAACTATATTTTTATCTGCAAGTTTTTTCTCATTCTGCAATTCCAGTTCTGCCCCTTTCGCTCCTGCTTTGGCTTTCAATAATTCAGCTTGAAATTCAATAGGTCTTATATTAAAAAGAAGTTGCCCTGCTGTAACGTGTTGCCCTTCGTCAACATTTATTTTTTCCAGATACCCTTTCACCATTGCCTTTATTTCAATATTTTGTAATGATTGAATTTGAGCAACGTACTCTTTTGAGAAGGATGTATCTACAGTAATCGGGCTGGTAATTGTATATACCCCTTCTTCGCTCTTTTCTTTTTTATTAGAAGAGCAACCGGTTAAATAAACCAACGCAGAAATGCCAATCAGCACAACTATTTTATTAGTTGATTTAGAAATAAGTTTTAGAGACTTTGTGATTTGGTTGTTAAAAAAATACGCCATTAAATTAAAATTCATAGAAATAAAATAGTACTTAAATTGTGAACGAGAAAGTTTAGAAAAATCACTTTTAAAAAGCGAAAAAAAATTCTAAATGCGAAATACATTCAAATAGCTTTGAGAGGTTCTGCGAAGCAAAAATTGGGGTTGTTGCAGAACCGAATTTGAATGGAAAGAAGTAGTTAATAAAGAAGAAATAAAATTAAAATGGATGAAAGGAGTGATGGTAAAGTTAATATTTCCAAAATTGCTTTCGTCGTTATCATCTTCTAAATCCATTTCTGCAATTTCGGTAGTGTGGTTTCCTACTGGGTTTGTGGTGTCGTCCGACAGAGGGTCGGTCTGAATTCGCATTTTATTAGTCCTTTCTACAATACCTTTTGTATTAGTAGTACTAAAAACGTTAACAGATAAACACAACAACAAACAAACAAACAAACTTATTTTAACCGATTTCATTTCTGTTTTTACTAATTTGGTTTGCAAAAGTATCTATTATATGGAGTGAAAAATTTCTTTTTAGCATAAATTAACAGAATGAGAATGGTTGCGAGGCAATTAGATAGCTATTAGTAAAACAAATTGTTTTTGGTTATAAATATTTTAATACATTTGCACCCCCGAATAAAGGGGTACCCTAGCTCAGTTGGTAGAGCAAAGGACTGAAAATCCTTGTGTCACTGGTTCGATTCCAGTGGGTACCACAGTAAAAGGAAGGTGTTTAAAACATCTTCCTTTTTTCTTTTCATAAATAGTTATTTGTTTTATTAATGTTACAAGTGCTTATAACATTTAACATTTTATTGAACCTCTATTAACACTTTTGTTCAAACTCTTCTTTACTTTTGCGACAAATTAATTCAAACATTACATTTATTAATAATAAATTCCTTTATTTTAAACAAGCTTTATAACAATCACAAATTTTGAAGATTTCCCAATCAAAACTCTTTATTCTATTCTTGATAAGTTCTCTTTTTGCAATTAGCACTCATTCACAAACATTGATCATGAATGAGGTTTCAAACGGAATAAGTGGCTCTGGTAATAGTACACAGGAATATGTAGAGTTTGTAGTAGTAAGTAATAGTGTGGTTTACAATTGCAACAGCCCTACTCCTCCTTGCATTGATATTAGAGGTTGGATTTTTGATGATAATAGCGGTTATCACGGTCCTGCTGGTGTAGCAGCAGGTGCTGTAAGGTTTTCAAATGATGCACTTTGGTCTTGTGTGCCGTTGGGAACAATAATAGTAATATACAATGGGCTCGACCGTAACCCAGCAATTCCGCCTGACGATTTATCTCTTACTGATGGCAATTGCACTATTATCGCTCCAATTGATAATGTTACACTTTTTGATCAAAACCCAACTACACCTGGTGCTATTGCCTGCTCTTATCCCTCTACAGGATGGGTAGCTGGCGGTCTTTGGGCAAATACTGCCCTTGCCAACCCATCAGATTGTGCTCGAATAGTTGATTTAGGGGGGTGTGAAGTATTCTCGGTTTGTTACGGGGCAGCTGATAATCTTAATACTTTAATTTATTTTGCCCCAGTTGGTACTAACACTGTTTATTATTTTAATGGGCTAAATCCAACGTTACAAGCCAATTGGAGTGCCGCATCAGCATCCACTTCCCAAACACCTGGCGCACCTAACAATACTACAAACGCGGCATACATTGCTCAATTCAATAATGGATGTTTACCTATTACTCCAATAAACGTTACTGCTACTTTTACTAATGCAGGTTGTACTTGCACAGGCACAGCTACAGCTACTGCTACTGGCTCAATCTCCGGATATACATATGCTTGGTTTGATGCCGCCTTTGTAGCTATTGGACAATCTACGGCTACTGCAACGGGTTTATGCGCGGGAGTTTATAATGTCATCGCTACTTCTTCTATCGGATGCGCCGACACAGCAAGTGTAACCATAATTGGTGCTGGTGCTTCAACAGTTACTGTAAATTCGCCAACCATTTGCACTGGCGATACTGCTGTATTAACTGCTGCTGGCGCAACGAGTTATACTTGGAGTGCAGGTGCCACTGTTACAGGTGCAACCACTGCATCTGTAACGCCTGCTGTTACCACTAGTTATACCGTTACAGGTACTACAGGCGGGTGCTCGTCCACTGCAATTGCGACTGTTACTGTTGCTTCGGTACTTAATGTTGCTGTTAACTCGCCCTCTATTTGTGCTGGAACTTCAGCAACATTAACTGCAACAGGTGCTGCAACTTATACGTGGAGCCCAGGTGCTACATCAACAGGAATAACTACCGCAACTGCATCGCCATTAGCAACTGCAACATATACTGTTACAGGCACTACAGCAGGTTGTAGTGCCACAGCTGTGGCAACTGTAACGGTAAATCCCACTCCCTTAGTAACTATAAATTCGCCAACAATATGCGCTGGTGCAACTGCCACATTAAATGCCGCTGGAGCCACTTCGTACACTTGGAGTGTAGGTGCTACATCCTCCGGAACAACCACTGCAAATGCATCGCCATTAGCAACTACCACTTATACAGTAACAGGAACTACAGCTGTTTGTAGCTCCACCGCTGTATCTACAGTAACTATAAACGTTGGATTAACATTAGTTGCAGGTACAAATGGTTCTATTTGTCCTGGCGATTCGATTGTACTCACAGCTTTAGCTACCTTCGGAAATGGCGGACCATATACGTACAGCTGGTCACCTGCTGTTGGCGTTTTAGGTAACGTAAGCCCTGCGCTTACTACTACTTATACTGTTTCGGCAAACGATGGCTGCTCCCCAACTGCTACAGCTATAGTTACTATAACGGTGCTGCCTGCACCAACAGTGGTGATGAATGCAAATACATTATCTGGTTGTGCTCCTATTTGTGTTAATTTTACTGATGCTTCCACCGTATTAGGAGGAGGTACAATAAATAGTTGGGAATGGAATTTGGGGGATGGTGTGTTAAACACTACACAAAACCCTATTCATTGTTATGTAAATGCGGGTTCGTATTCTGTAAGTTTGACGGTAACTGCCTCTAATGGATGCACAGGCAATGCGATTCAAAACAATTATATAAATGTATATCCTGTGCCCGAAGCGGAGTTTACGAGCAATACTGCGGTAACTGATATTCTCAACTCTCAAATTTGTTTTTCCAATCAATCTATTGATGCAAGCATTTACCAATGGAGTTTTGGAGATATGGCATCTTCTACCGAAACCAATCCCGTTCATACTTATAATACTACTGGGCAATATTCGGTTTTATTAATTGCGGCTAACAGTCAGGGATGTGTGGATAGTGCAATGTATTCTATTGATATTACAGGGATATTTACTTTTTATGCGCCTAATGCATTTACGCCTAATGATGATTTAACAAACAATATTTTTCTGCCAAAAGGGATAGGTTGGAATTTGGATAAGTACAAATTAATGATTTTTGATCGATGGGGAAATATGTGTTTTGAAACTTTGGATGCCAGCAAAGGTTGGGATGGAAAAGCAAATAACGGAAGCGAATTTGCCCAGCAGGATGTATATGTTTGGAAGGTAGAGTTGACCGATTTATTTAATTCGGCTCACCATTATATAGGTAGTGTTACTATAATAAAATAAGCAAACTAACCTTCCTTTCCAAATCCTTTTGCTTTTCACTTTTACTATTTCAACCTAAGCCCTACTGCACATTCTTCGCTTCAGCTTAGCTTGTACTGGTAATTCCATCGTATTAAAGTTACTTCCAAAAGGTTATTAGTGGTAGATTTAGTCACTAAATGGTTTCATTTTAATTGCAAATGAAAGTGTCGGTGGCGAGGTAGTTTGAGGTAGCGAAGATAATAAAGGTAAAAGCGAGAACTTCCCATTTGCACCCGACCCGCGCGAATTATCTTCTTTTTGCATTTGCGGCGCAGCGAATAAATTAAAGAAAAAAAGATGCCGCGAGTGGGCGGGATGATTGGTGAGCCGAAGTGTGAATGTTGCCGCCCTAATATTTATACATATATAAATGTATAAACCAAAAAGACTTACTTTTGCAAAATGATTGATTATGCAAAAATTGATACTACTATTAATATAGATGGAGTAGATTTTCATCAGCCGGTTACTGCTTTTACTGACTATATTATTACTGCTATTTGTTTTTATTTCTTTTTGAGATTGAGACAGATTAAAAATCCCACTCAAAGCATTACTTGGTGGAAGCGGTTTTATTTTTGTTTGAGTATGGCTTCGATTTTTGGCGGGAGTTCGCATGCTTTTTTTGCGGTGCATCAGGGGTTTTATTATAAATTGTTTTGGTTTCCGATGCAGTGGTTAAATATTTTTGCTGCGTTTGCGGCTCAACAGGCAACTTTGTACTCCATTTTCAAAAACTCACCAAAGAAAAAAGTGTTGCGTTGGAGTTATTTAATTCAGCTGATTTTGTTTTCGGTTTCGGTAATTATTTTCAGCAATTTTTTGGTTGTTATTATTGATAGCGCTATTGCTTTAATTCCGGTGATGATTGTTCATTTTAAAAATAAGGATGCCGAAAAAGGTAATAATTTGATTGGTTGGGGAATTGTTATTTTATTTTTTACGGCTATTATTAATGGAACTAAAATTTCCATTAACGAATATTTTACTTATTTGGATATTGCCCACGTTTTTATTATTGCAAGTTTGTGCGTAATGTTTGTGGGGATAAAATGGAAAGCTATTTCCTGAAAATTGTTTTTAACTCCTTTCCAATTCCGATAAATGTGAAATGATTGAGTGGGAATTCGAAGAAAACGTGGAGCATACTTAAAAGAAACAACGCATAAAACCCCACTTTATAACTTATTGCGTATAATACTACGGAGCAAATCCAGAGAACAATTATTACTGTCATCCTCGTTTTTGAAACTTGATTCCATTTTATTATTGTTGTTTTTGAAAACCAATTTAAATAATGGTACGTGTATGCAAATGCTACAAAACGCATTATGGCAACTGCTTTTGGGCTGATATATAAAGCAACATCATCTTTGTTTAAAGTTCCGAAACCAAATAATTTATATAAAGATGTATTTACAATTCTGAAAAATGAATATGCTTTTTTGCCGTATTCACTCACTGGTATTCCAAAACTTTCGGGGGTATATATAAAGAAGGCGATAGCACAAAGGATAAATACTATTAAAGAAATAATGCCAGAAGTGCTTCTTGATTTTAATGCGCCGAATAAAATAAATGCGCCCGTAAAAATAAATACGTGTACAATAGTTGGCAACCAAACGGCAAAAATCATAAAAGGTAAATCGGGATAGGTATTAAAACTGAAGATTAAGGAAACGATAAATGTGGCGGCGACCAAAAATAGTTTTAATGCAAGTTTTTCTACAAACAATATTACAAGCGCATATACAAACGCCGAAAACATAAAGCTGGCAAAGAGGTGGCTCGTTTTCGATTTCTGGTCGAACATACCGATAGTTATAAGAATAACGAGGATTACAAAAATCCAA
>CAILDT010000860.1 GCA_903833025.1 uncultured Bacteroidota bacterium
CAAGAAGAAGGCCAAGCGCCTCAAGCTGGACACTCTCATACTGGGAGACAAACGTGAGTGCCCTGTGCCCTGTGCCCTGTGCCCTGTGCCCTGTGCCCTGTGCTACCCTGTAAGGACCTAGCTAGGGTGAAACCGTAAGGGTGAAACCGCCGCTACCCCCTTTTACAATTATACTCCCTCACACTTTTCACTCATCTTCATCATTCATCACTCACATCTTTGTTGATACGATTGTTGCTCACGCAGCCGATGCGTGTTTTCTTTCAGAACCCCCCGCCCGCCGTCGGTCTACATTAATACTCCCCAACCAACCTATATTTTTGTAAGAGTTATACTGCTTATAAGACCTTAGTTTTTTCAAGGAGCGATTCTTTGTAGCCCACCTCCCACCTACCACCTACAATACGAGACAGCAGACTCGGGCGGTCGGGTTGTAGGACCGGGGACCGGGGACGTGAACCGTATGTAAAGGGGGTGGTAGCGGAGCCCGGGGCAGTTATTAGATGGGGGTGAGCAGGCACCAAGTTAAAGAATGGCGCAATAGTGATGCGCGAAGAAAAAGGGAATAAAAAAGATGTAAAAATTACGCTTGATAAACTGTGGGAGAATTATTTTGCGAGTGAAAGTTTCCCTGATATACGTAAAAAGTTTTTTGATAAAAGATTGTTTCCTTATGTGGAACCATTAATGAAACTTAGAGTATTTTTTAATGGCGATGTGGATGCTACTTTCAAAAAGTTGGAGAATGGTATCGACTTTATTGCATCTATATTTGCATCTTTCGGTGGTAAACTGCTAAAGAGAGAAGCATTAATAAAGAAGTTTCAGGAACGATTGAAAAATGAAATAACGTGTACCAAGCTCGCCGACTTTCTTATTAGTTCGTTTGTAGATGTAACTCAATTTGGCTCTACAGGCAAGGCAGGGATGGCAGCAGGAACATTTTTGCAACTCAAGCAATTTAATATGGTTACGCAATACAGGTACGATTATATGGCGTTTGGAAAAGTAAAAACTCAATTGTTACGCAACTATCAAATAACATTTGATGGATTAAAAGAAGGGTCGAGAGAGTTTATTGGTTTTATTCCTGCTGATATGGAAAAAGCAAAAGAGAAATTTAAAATGGTTTTGCTTCTCGAAATGTTTGATTTAGCAACTTATGAAATTACAGGCGGACAATCGCCACAATTGCTTGTGAGAATAAACGACCCAAGAAAACTTGCCGAATTGTGCAAAGAAAAATACACTAATAATGTAGTTGCAGATATCGAGAAACGCCATACGTTATCAAGCGCAACGATGACTTACTTTTTCGAAACAGTAATGACGGATAAAGAAAGATGGAATTATATCGAAGATTATTTTCTTGGCAAACGTGTTGCTACTATCGAACCTAAGGCAACAGAGGAAGAGGAAAACGAAGAAGTGAAATAGGATTGTTCATTTAAAATATTCTTCAATCACTATCTTTTTCTGCTTCACCATTACTTCAAAAGCATTTGGTTTTCTCATCAGTTCACTCAAATTATTTGGCAACACTTGCCAGCGAAGCCCATATTTATCAATACACCAACCGCATTGCGATTCTTTGCCTTCTTTGGTAAAATAGTTCCAATAGTTATCTATTTCATTTTGGTTTTCGCAATTAATCATTAGCGATATTGCATCGTTTAAAGGGTGATGTTCTTTGGCGGTATTCATCAAAGTATATTTTTGTCCAAAGATATGCACTTCACACATTTCGGTATTTCCACTAGGTGTTTCGCCAAGAGGTATGATTTGCCCTGCTTGAAAACCGTTGCCAAAAATGTTTTTGTAATATTCAGTAACTTTTGAAACATTGCCTGCGTCTGCACTAAACCAAAGGCAGGGAACTATTTTATTTTGATTCATCTACTTAAATTTTATAGTACAAATATACTTCATTTCCAAAACTATGGTATTTAAAATAATAATACCTATTTCTCATTATATATAGTATCAATTTAAGATAAAACAAAAAATGCAAAACGAAGAAAAAATTACGTTATCAGCCTTTAAGTAGAACGTACTTTTGCATCATCAAAAAAAGGGGAACACTTCCTTTTTTACGCTCTTTGAATTTGAAATTTACGATTTATCTCCATTATGTTAAAGGATTGGATATTTAAACATAGAGATTGAATAGTTAAACTTAAAGATTGGATATTTAAGCTTAGAGATTGAATAGTTAAGCTTAGAGATTGAATAGTTAAACTTAAAGATTGGATATTTAAGCTTAGAGATTGAATTGTTAAGCTTAGAGATTGGATAGTTAAGCTTAGAGATTGGATATTTAAGCTTAGAGATTGAATAGTTAAGCTTAGAGATTGAATCTTTAAACTTAAAGATGTCATCATTAAACTTAGAGGAGTTTTGGAGGATTTTAAAACATATAATTAATATTATCAACACTTTACAAATTGAAAAAAAACAAAGAATGGTTACAAATCAGAAACGGAAAGAAAAACATCTGATAACATAACATTTACAATATTTTAAAAAAAGGAGCTTAATCTCCAATCCTAAAGCTAAACTTTAAACCCAAGTTTTTCTCTTACTCGTGTCAACGTTGCTTTAGCAATTACTCTTGCTTTTTCTGCCCCTATTTTTAGTTTGGCATCCAACTCATTTTTGTTACTCATATAATAAGCATACTTTTCACGAGGAGTTTTAAATTTCTCAATCATCAATTCATACAAAGCAGTTTTGGCGTGCCCGTATCCATAGCCACCGTTAATGTAGTTGGCTCGCATATCAGTAATTTGTTGTTCGGCAGCAAGTAATTTATACAACGCAAACACATTGCAGGTATCAGGGTTTTTAGGAGCTTCCAGAGGTGTTGCGTCAGTAACTATGCTCATTATTACTTTTTTTAATTCCTTGTCAGGCAGAAAAATATTGATGAAGTTGTTCATTGATTTGCTCATCTTTCTGCCATCAATACCCGGAACCAGCATAGTTACTTCATCCACTTTTCCTTCAGGCACAATAAATACATCGCCATAGTGGTTATTAAATTTCTCTGCAATATCACGTGTCATTTCTAAATGTTGCATCTGGTCTTTACCCACTGGCACGTAATGCGCATCGTATAAAATAATATCAGCCGCCATCAGCACAGGATAGGTAAACAAACCAGCATTTACATCTGCCAATCTTTCTGCTTTATCTTTAAACGAATGTGCATTGGCAAGCATCGGGAAAGGAGTAAAACAGTTTAAATACCAAGTAAGTTCGCATACTTCAGGAACATCGCTTTGGCGATAAAAAATGTTTTTCTCAATATCGAAATCAAAAGCTAACCACGCCGCAGCCACAGCATAAGTGCTTTCTTTATTAAATGTAGCATCTTTAATAGTAGTGAGTGCGTGCAAATCAGCAATAAAAAAAAGAGAATCATTGCCCGGTTGTTTCGACAGTTCAATAGCCGGAATGATGGCTCCTAATATATTTCCTAAATGAGGAATGTTAGTACTTTGTACTCCTGTTAATATTCTTGACATAATGATTAAACTTCCTGATGATTTTCGCTTCAAAGATATATAAATTTAAAAGTAATAAGTTCTTAAAAAAAGAAAAAACTTGTTTCATATCAATAAAATTAAGTAATTTAGCATTCCTTTTCGGCGAAAAATAGTTCAAATGAAAAAAACGCTTCTTGCAATTGTACTTCTTGTTATTGGTTTTACCAATAGTTACGCTACACACAACCGTGCAGGAGAAATTACTTATAAACATATTTCAGGTTTAACGTATGGTATCACTGTTACTACTTATACCAATACTTTGAATACACAAGCCGATAGATGCGAAGTAGTAGTTTATTTCGATTGTCTGCGTACAGATAGTGCCGTTGCTCCCCGAATAAATGGACCTCATTCGCAATGCCCTGCAACGGCTGATGGACAAATGATTCCTGCGTTTCCAAATACAAAATATAATGTATATTATATTACACATACGTTCTCTGGTCCTGGTGATTTTTGTATCACAATGGACGACCCAAATAGAAATGCCAACACTGATAATATTCCTAACTCTGTTCAAACTTCTTTCTCCTTGTATACCGAATTAGTTATTAATCCCTTTTTAGGATATAACGATTCTCCTGTATTATATAGTTATCCATTAGATAATGCTTGCGTAGGTCAATGTTTTTATCACAATACAATAGCTGTTGACCCCAATGGGGATAGCTTATATTTCAAAATAGATACGTGCCGTGCTAATGGTCTTGTAATTCCTGGTTGGTTTATGCCGCCTAATATGAATCAAGGTAGTATTAATCATTCAACAGGAGATTTGGCGTGGTGCTCCCCACCTTCTATTGGTCAATATAGTATCGCTATCCGTATTCAAGAATGGAGGCGATTACAGGGTAGTCCCAACCGTTTTTATATTGGCTCTGTGCTGCGCGATATGCAAATAATTGTTGGTTCGTGTACTAATAACCCTCCGCAAATAGGTAAGATAGATGATACTTGTGTAGTTGCAGGAAGTAATTTACATTTTGTTGTTTCGGCTACTGATGCAGAAAATAATGGGCTTATTACGTTGGAAGCTAATGGTGGTCCTTTTCACGTTAATCCTATTGCTACATTTGTTTCTAATCCTTCTTTTAACCCTGTTGTAGGTTCTTTCAACTGGACTCCCAATTGCTCCGAAGTAGCATTACTTCCTTATTTAGTTACCTTTACTGCTACCGACAGCGACCCTACACCTTTGGTTGATTATAAAACAATGAAAATAACAGTGGTTGCTCCTGCACCAACTAATGTAACTGCCACACCAAGCGGTGCAAGTATTATAGTTGCTTGGGCTGTCGCTGCTTGCCACGCCACTACAGGAAACAATCAGTTGCTTGGTTATAAAGTATATCGTAAAAATAGTTGCGACACATTTATTCATAGTATCTGCGAAACAGGGTTGCCCGCCTCCGCTGGTTACACACTAATAGCAACCACTCCACCTAGTGTTTTAACTTATACTGACAATAACAACGGACAAGGTTTAGTAAACGGTATAGACTACTCTTATATTATAGTAGCATTTTATACCGATGGCTCACAAAGTTATGCTTCTGCAAATGTATGTGCTATGTTGCTGCGCGATGTGCCGGTTATTACAAATGTTTCGGTTACTGCTACAGGATTAAATACAGGAGCAAACTTAGGAAGCATCTGGACACATTGGATAAAACCATTGGCAACACCACCCAACCTCGATACTATAGTAAGCCCACCTCCTTACCAATATAAATTAATGCGAGCGCAGGGAATGTCGGGAGGATTAAATTTTACGCAGGTTTCTTTAAATACAGATTATATTTATAATGCCTATTATCAACTGCCCGATACTGGTTATGTAGATACAGGCAGAGATACACAGGATTCTTCTTATACATATAGAGTAGATTTTTATGCAAACGGAATTTTAAAAGGTTCTACCAATACTGCTTCTTCTGTGTTTTTATCTTCTGCTCCTGCGGGTAATCAAGTGCAATTATCTTGGCAGGCAAATGTGCCTTGGGCTAATTATAAGTATATGGTGTATAAGGAAACAGCACCAAACTCCAATGTTTTTAACTTTATTGATAGCACCACTACTCGTTCATATATAGATACTGGCTTGGCAAACGGACATACCTTTTGCTACAGAGTAGTTACCATTGGCGAATATTCCGACCCAATAATTCCTCGTCCGTTATATAATACATCACAAATAAAATGTGAAGTGCCAAAAGATATGACACCTCCTTGTCAACCACCTTTTGCAGTAACTAACGAATGCGATACCTATCAAGATGTACTCAACTGGACGAATCCAAACACAACCAATTGTTGCCACGATGCGGTAGGTTATAAAATTTATTTCTCCCCTACCACCGATGGCGATTTGCACGTTGTATATAGTATTGCTGATGTAAACGTAACTACTTATTCTTATGTCGATTCAATAACGTATGGCGTACCATCTATTGCAGGTTGTTATGCTGTAACTGCTTTAGACACTGCAGGTAATGAAAGTCCGATTGTTACAAAAATGTGTGTTGACAATTGCCCTATTTATGAATTACCCAATGTATTTACACCAAACGGCGATAATATAAACGACTGGGTTACTCCATTACCTGGCTATAGATATATAAAAGATATAGATATTAAAATATACGACCGCTGGGGATTACTGATGTTTGAAACTACAGATAAAAATATTTTATGGGATGGAAGAAACAAAGACACAAAAGGCATTTGTCCTGATGGCACGTATTATTACATCTGTACCGTTAACGAAATCCACGTGGAAGGAATACAACCACGCACGTTGAAAGGATTTATTCAATTGTTTAAAGAAAAAACAAATCCGCCTCGTTAAAGTATGTTCTCTGGTATTATAGAGCAATTAGGTGAAGTTACCGAACTTCGCAAAGAACAAAACAATCTTCACCTTACCATTAAATCAAACTTTACTTCCGAATTAAAAATAGATCAAAGTATTGCGCATAATGGCGTATGCCTTACGGTAGTTAATATTAATGAGGATAAATACACTGTTACTGCAATTGATGAAACACTCCAAAAAACAAATCTTGGTTTATTGAAATTAGGAAATGAAATAAATTTGGAGCGTTGTGTTAAAGTAGGCGATAGGTTAGATGGACATATTGTTCAAGGGCACGTTGACCAAAGTGCACTATGCACAAATGCAGAAGAAACCAACGGCAGCTGGATGTTTACTTTTGAGTACGATGCTTCGCTAAATAACATAACAGTGGAGAAAGGAAGTGTAACTGTTAATGGAATAAGTTTAACAGTTGTTAATTCAAAACACAATTCATTTTCAGTTTGTATTATCCCTTATACATTCGAACATACCAATTTCAAACACATTCAGAAAGATTCAATAGTAAATATCGAATTTGATATTGTAGGGAAATACATTAGTAAATTATTGAACAAACAATAACCAAGCTAAATGTTTAAACTACTATTCAAACTTGGTGGCTGGAAAGTAACCCACAATATTTCCGATGAAATAAAACATTGTGTGGTGGTAGTGGCACCACACACAAGCAATTGGGATTTTGTATATGGTATGGGTGCCGTAAGATATATGAATCTTCATCCTCGATTTGCAATTAAAAAAGAATGGCTTAAATTCCCTTTCAAAAGACTAATGATTAAGTGTGGCGCATTAGCTATTGATAGAGATGTAAAAAATAATAATGGCGAACATAAAGGTGCTGTGGATGCAATGGCTGAACTATTTAAGCACTACGAAATATTAAGATTAGTTATTACTCCAGAAGGTACTCGAAGCAAAAGAGAGAAGTGGAAAACTGGATTTTATTATGTTGCCCTTAAAGCAAATGTGCCTATCGGGTTAGGGTTTATGGATTATAAAAAAAGGGAGTGCGGCATTGCAAAAATAATTTATCCTACCAGAGATTTTAAAAAAGATATGAAACAGATAATGGATTTTTATAAAGATATGAAAGGTAAAAACCCACAAAATTTTTCTGTTGATTTGGAGTTGTGTTAAGTAGTGAATATTTTAGTTTTTCTATTAAAATATTATTGTTTACTTTAGCAGAATAATTTTTTGAATCAATTACCAAAGAAATAAACATTAATCTTATTTAAGATGAAAAACCAATACTCCATTATCGCTTCCTTAATCGTCTTCTCTGTTTTCGTTATGAAAACAAGTGTTGCAAAAGACGGAGATAAAAAAGTTGCCTCAGAATCCCCTGCTCACGAAATGGCGGGAGAAGGAAATAATCTGTTGAAAAAAGGACAATTTAATGCAGCAATGGTTGTTTGGCAAAAAGTGCTGGACGGAGATAAAGCCAATGCAAATGCAAATTTTAAAATGGGAATGTGTTACTTTAATTCCATCGATCAGCAACCAAAAGCAATTCCTTTTCTAAAAAAATCTACCACTAGTCTTACTGATAAATACGACTTTTTTGATGCTGATGCGAAAGCCGCTCCCAATGATGCCCTTTATTTTTTGGGTCAATCGTACCTTACTAATAACCAACCCGACAGTGCGTTGATTATGTTTTTTCAATACGATGATAAATACAACGGCAACCCGCCAATACCTACTGATAAAGCAATTCGAAATTGTATTAATGCAAAAAATGCTGTGAAAAGTCCGCGAGATGTAACAATGAAAAATCCGGGTAAGAATGTAAACTCACAATATGCGGAAACAAATCCTGTGCTTACTATTGATAATTCGGTAATGTTTTTTGCTTCGCGAAGACAAAATAAAGACAACACAAAAAAGGTGAGTGATGTAAACGGAAAATTTGATGAAGATATTTATTTTACACTGAAAGATAATACAGGCAAGTGGGAAACAGCCATTCCTTTTAAATGGAATACATTAAGCGATGAAGCACCTCTTTGCCTTTCTTCTGATGGGCTAACACTTTATCTTCGTAAAGATGTAAAAGGACAAACAGATGTTTTTCAAAGTCATTATATTGATAAAGTGTGGAGCGAACCAAAACCTGTTTCTGAAATAAATTCTTCTGCAAATGAAACCGGAGTTTCCGTTTCCGCTGATGGCAAATATCTTTACTTCTGCAGCGACAGGGAAGGTGGCACAGGAAGATACGATATTTATCAATGTGCGAAAAATGGCGACAAATGGGGCAAACCTAAGAACCTCGGTGCAACTATTAATACTTCATCAAGCGAAATATCTCCTTTTATTAATCCGAATGGAAAAACATTATTCTTTTCTTCCAATGGTTATGCCGATGGAATGGGAGGTTTCGATATTTTTTATTCGGAGATGAAAGATGATGGAAGTTGGACTACTCCGCAAACAATGGGTTTTCCTATTAACACAACACGCGATGATATTAATTATTATATCATCGGTGGTGGCACACGTTATTATTCTACTATTCGTGAAGAAAGCGATAGCTATGATATTTTCAAGATTGAAGGTGGAGGTTTTTCGATGGAGAATATTGATGCTACAGGGCAAGTGGTTACGCTTACAAAAGAGATGAGCGTGTCGGATGTGGTGGAAGTAAATAAAACGGTGGAGAAAGAAGTGGATGTGGTGGAAACGGTGGAAACTACTGTTGAAGTAATTAAGGAAGTGGAGAAAGTGGATGTGGAGAAAGAAAAAATGAAAATGGATTCTATGTTAACACTTGCGAGAAAAGAAGTAGCAGCTGATAAAACAAAGGAAGAAGCCGATAAAGCGAAGGCAGAACTTGAAAAAGTAAAAGCGGAAGAAGCTATTAAAACTGCCGAAGCAACTAAAGCTGCAGCGGATGCTGAAAGCAAAAAAGCAGATGCACAAAAAGCAATTGCCGATGCTGACAAAGCAAAATCGGACGCAATAAAAGCAACTGCTGATGCTACAAAAGCAAAAGCCGATGCAGTGATTGCGGCTGCTCAAAAAGCAAAAGATGATTTGGCGAAAGCAAAAATAGATGCGGATACAAAAAAATCGGAGGCGGCTATTGCACAAGCAAATGCTGCTAAAGCAAAATCGGAAGCAGATAAAGCAAAGAGCGAAGAATTGAAAGTGAAGGATGAAGACGATAAGATTCAGTTTGCTGCCGAAAAAGCGAAAATGGAAGGAGCTAATCTTCAATTGAAAAATCAATTGGCGGAAAATGAAAAACCTAAATACGAAGCAGCGAAAGCGCAGGCAGAAGCTGCAAAAGCAAAAGCTGAAAATGATAAATTGAAGTTGACAGAATCAATTGCATCGGCACAAAAAGCAAAAGATGAAGCGGCAAAAGCAAAATTAGAATCAGATGCGACCAAAGCAACTGCAGCTGCGGATGCTGCAAAAGCAAATGCGGAAGCAAAGAAAGCAGAAGCAGAGAAATTAAAATCGCAAGCTGATATGGCGAACGCAACAAAAGCACAAGCCGATGCAACCAAGGCAACTGCTGCTGCGGATGCTGCAAAAGCAATGGCAGAAGCTAAAAAGGCAGATGCTGATAAACTAAAAGCACAGGCAGATATTGCTAATGCAACAAAGGCAAAAGCAGATGCAGATAAAGTTACTGCTGCTGCCGAAACTATGAAAGCTGCAGCCGACTCTAAAAAAGCAGATGTTGATAAACTGAAAGCACAAGCAGACATTGCTAACTCAACAAAAGCAAAAGCGGATGCGGATAAAGCAGCGGCCCTCGCAACAAAGTCAGTAGCGGATGCTGATAAAGCAAAAGCAGATGCAGAAGCTAAAAAAGCACAGGCAGATATTGCTGCTGCGGAAAAAGCAAAAGCTGATGCCGACAAAGCTGCATCACAAGCAGAAAAAGCAAAAGCAGATGCAGAAGCAAAGAAAGCTCAATTGGAAATATTAAAACTACAGCCGCCAAAACCAAAAC
Source organism: uncultured Bacteroidota bacterium (assembly GCA_903833025.1). GTDB lineage: Bacteria > Bacteroidota > Bacteroidia > 2-12-FULL-35-15 > 2-12-FULL-35-15 > 2-12-FULL-35-15. The sequence goes on from CAILDT010000860.1 coordinate 10,400, forward strand.
CTGCTGCTCCAAAAGCAACAGATAAAAAGACTAAATAATGTTACCTTTGCCCCCGTTTTACTTCAAAAACAAACAAGGTGCAATTCGAACTGACAGATAAATTTTTGGCAAAGCTGCATAGTGCTATTCAAAAGCAAGATGCGGAGTATATTGTTAGGCATTTAGAAAAGCTACACCCACCTGATATTGCTGAAATTTTCAATAAGCTGGAAATTGAGGAAGCAAAATATGTTTACAAACAACTGCACGAGCAAATTGCTACAGATGTATTGCTGGAACTGGATGATGATGTGCGTGAAGAGTTTTTGGCTTCGCTTACGTCAAAAGAAATTGCCGAGCAGTTTATTGATAATATGCACTCGGATGATGCTGCCGATGTTATTGGTGAATTGCCCGACAATGTGCAGGATGAGGTACTTTCTCATCTCGAAGACAGTGAGCAGGCGAGCGATATTGTTGACCTTTTAAATTACGACGAACATACTGCCGGTGGTCTGATGGCAACAGAGTTGGTGCGCGTTCACGTAAACAGCGATTCGCTGGAATGTGTGCGCGAAATACGCCGACAATCTGATGCGGTGGGGCATATTTATACTATTTATGTGGTGGATGATAATGAACGATTGGTTGGTTTATTGTCGCTAAAAAAATTAGTTATCTCCCCTACTCGTTCCAAAGTGGCTGATATATATGAATCTAAAGTAATTTCGGTAAAAACAAATACGCCCGATGAAGAAGTGGCGAACATTATGGATAAATACAACTTAGTTGTATTGCCTGTGGTGGATGGGCTTGGCAGACTTGTTGGAAGAATTACGATAGACGATATAGTGGATGTGAGACGAGAGGAGGAAACCGAAGACGTTCAGAAAATGGCGGCTATGGAGGCGTTGGACGACCCGTATATGAATACCAAGTTTTTGCAGATGATTAAGAAACGGGCAGGTTGGCTAATACTTATTTTTATAGGTGAAACATTAACCGCTACTGCGATGATATATTTTCAGGATGATATTTCGAAAGTAGTAACCCTCTCTTTATTTATTCCTCTTATTATTTCGAGTGGTGGCAATAGTGGTTCGCAAGCATCTACGTTAATTATTCGTGCATTGGCATTAGGCGAAATAACCATTCGCGATTGGTGGAAAATAATTAAAAAGGAATTTGCAACTGGCTTAACTATCGGCATAATACTCGGGATAATAGGATTTGCAAGGGTTGCTTTATGGTCGTATTTTACTCCTGTGTATGGCGAGCATTGGCTATTGATTGCTTTTACAATTGGCGTTGCCTTGGTGGGAGTAGTAACTTGGGGCACAATGATGGGCTCTTTACTTCCGCTTGCTTTAAAGCGTATTGGGTTAGACCCAGCAGTTTCTTCTGCCCCTTTGGTTGCCACACTGGTAGATGTTACCGGAATAATTATCTATTTCACTGTTGCTGTTCTTTTCCTGAAAGGAGTACTGTTATAGAGTACTTCTCCTTCCTTTTTTGTTCCTCTTTATATTAATTAGTGAAAGTTTGGTGTTTTGAGATGCAAAACTAGTTATTGCAATAAGTCAGCGAGTTATTGTAATGTCTCGAATAGTTATTACAATAAGTCAGCGAGTTATTGCAATGTCTCGAATAGTTATTGTAATAAGTCAGCGAGTTATTGCAATATCTCGAATAGTTATTACCCCCTGACAACAATCAGTATTTTTTTATATCCGATATTACTATAAAATCAGTAATTTTGCAGAGTATTTAAGTGGCTCATAATTCATAACTCATAATTTATAACTGAAAAAATGCCAATCTATCATAAGTTGGGGAAGTTTCCTCAAAAGCGACACACACAATTCGAAAAGCCAACTGGTGGTATTTATTACGAACAGCTTTTCGGAACAGAAGGTTTTAGTGGGCATTCATCATTGCTTTATGAAATACACCGTCCTACACAAGTAAAAGAAATATTGAAATCATATTCCGTTGCGCCTAAGATTGCTATTGATAAAAACATAAAAGCATTATTATTAAAAGGATTTGAGTTAAAACCTGCAGATGATTTTCTCGACAGTAGAAAAGCTATGCTTGTAAATGGAGATTGTACCATAGGTTTGGCAGCACCTCGTAAAAGTATGAACACCTATTTTTATAAAAATGCTGATGCAGATGAACTTCTTTTTATACATAAAGGGAAAGGGAAATTGCGCACAATGATGGGTAACATTCCTTTTGAATATGGCGATTATCTTATTATTCCACGAGGTATGATTTACCAGATAGATTTTGATACTAAAGATAATCGTTTGTTTTATGTAGAATCACATTCACCGTTTTATACTCCGAAGCGTTATAAATCTTCATCAGGGCAGTTGCTTGAACATTCGCCATTTTGCGAGCGCGATTTTAAATTGCCAACTGAACTGGAAACGTATGACGAGAAAGGAGATTTTATCATAAAGATAAAAAAAGAAGGAATGATGCACGAAGTAGTATATGCTACACACCCTTTTGATGTGATAGGTTGGGATGGATACAACTTTCCGTATGGGTTCAGCATTCATAACTTTGAACCTATAACAGGTAGAGTACATCAGCCACCACCAGTTCATCAAACATTCGAAACAGCTACGTTTGTGGTATGTTCGTTCTGTCCGAGGTTATATGATTATCATCCTTTAGCTATTCCTGCACCGTATAACCATAGCAATATAGATAGTGATGAAGTGCTTTATTATGTTGATGGAGATTTTATGAGTCGTAACAATATTGAACAAGGACATATTACTTTGCATCCAAAAGGCATCCCGCACGGACCTGCACCTGGAGCTTATGAAAGAAGCATAGGACAGAAAGAAACGCAGGAACTTGCTGTGATGGTGGATACTTTCCGCCCATTGATGGTAACTGAAGAAGCAATGGGGATAGATGATGGCAAGTATTATAAGAGTTGGGTGGAATAAAGGATATAATAAATGATGAATAATAAATTATAAATAAAGATGGCAACAGAAATTAAAAATGTAGAGTACGGTTTAGAGAAAATATTTGAAGGAGCGCAAGACTTTCTTCCTTTATTAGGAACCGATTATGTAGAGTTTTATGTAGGCAACGCAAAACAAGCAGCACACTTTTATAAAACTGCCTTTGGTTTTCAATCATTCGCTTACAAAGGATTGGAAACAGGATGCAGAGATTATGCCTCATATGTTATCGCACAGGATAAAATACGGATAGTATTAACAACACCTTTGAACTCAAAGTCGCCAATAAATGCACACTTGGCAAAACACGGTGATGCGGTGAAAGTAATTGCGCTGTGGGTGGAGGATGCAACAAAGTCGTTTGAAGAAACTGTAAAACGTGGTGCAAAACCTTTTATGGAACCAACTGTGGAAAAGGATGAACACGGTGAAGTGGTGCGTTCGGGTATATATACTTATGGAGAAACAGTTCATATTTTTGTAGAGCGTAAAAATTATAAAGGATTATTTCTTCCTGGCTACACTGCTTGGAAATCGGATTACAATCCGGCACCAACAGGATTAAAATTTATTGACCATATGGTGGGTAATGTTGGCTGGGGTGAAATGAATCAATGGGTGAAATGGTATGAAGATGTGATGGGATTTGTAAACTTTCTTTCGTTTGACGATAAGCAAATCACCACAGAATATTCAGCTTTAATGAGTAAGGTAATGAGTAATGGAAATGGCAGAATTAAGTTTCCGATAAATGAACCTGCTAAAGGGAAAAAGAAATCACAAATAGAGGAATACATTGATTTTTATGAAAGTGCAGGAGTACAACATATTGCAATAGCTACGGATGATATTATTAAAACAGTAATGGAACTTAGAGCAAGAGGAGTGGAATTTCTTTCTGCACCACCACACGCTTATTATGAAGAGATTCCGAAACGACTTGGCAAACATATGGAGATGATGCACGAAGATATGACGGTGATTGAGAAGTTGGCTATTCTTGTTGATGCTGATGAAGACGGATATTTATTACAGATATTTACCAAACCGTTGGAAGACCGCCCTACTCTATTCTTCGAAATAATTCAAAGGATGGGAGCAAAAGGATTTGGAGCAGGTAACTTTAAGGCCTTGTTCGAGTCAATAGAAAGAGAACAGGAGAAAAGAGGAACTTTATAATTAAAGCATAAACTATATTAGTAATCTCCTGCTGATAACTTTTAGCAGGAGATTTTTTTTTAACGAAAAAAATTAAGTTCTTTGTCGTAGTCAAACAAAACAAATGTACAAGCACTATTCATTTTTTCTGATTTTAATATTTGTTATTTCTTCGTGTAACCGTCCTGCGGTTTTTACGGATGTAAAAATAAATAGCCGTTATACTATTTCGCTTCCTGATTATTTACAACCCTGTGCCGACTTGCACAAGGATGCTTCACTTCAATATCAGAATACAGAAAAGGATGTGTATGCCATTGTTATAGATGAAAAAAAGAAGACAATGGTTAATTATGATTTGAATTATAATCTGGATTCTTATTTTAATAACATCGCGTCGCAGGGATTTATTGAGAGCATTAAAAACGGGAAGGTAAGCATTCCAGGACGAGAAACAATAAATGGCAACAAGGCGTTAGTAGCTGAAATAACAGGAAAAATAGACCAAACAGATGTGTTTTATAAGATGGGAATTATTGAAACACCTTTTACTTTTTATCAAATTTTAGTGTGGTGTAGGGCAGAGAATAAAGAAAAATACGAAAGCGATATGATGAAGATTATTGAGTCGTTTAAAGAAATGCCTCTACCAAAAGAGGAACTCCCCGAACCCAAAATGAACGACAGTGTAAAGATTACGTTGAAGTATTAAACGATTTATTACCTAACCAACAGCCAAAATATTTATTAAAAAAGGGTTCCTTTTTTAGGAAAATCAGGTTCTTTTTTCCGAAAACTGGTTTCTTTTATTCCAAAACCAGGTTCTTTTTTCTATATTTTAGTAACTTTTTTCCAAAAGTTAGGTTCTTTTTTCAGAAAAAAGGAACTGATTTTCAGAAAATCGGCTCCTTTTTTGGTAAAACAGGTTTCTTTTTTTGGAAAAAAGGAAACCGTTTTGGGCTACCCTTTCGGGTATTTAGAATGTTTTTTAGCTTGTTTTTTCGTCTAGATGTATTGTTGGATAAGGGTTTTGGCTGTTAACGCCTTTTTATATTTTCTTCACATCAATCCCTAATTCCTTTAATTGCTCATTGGAAATTGTAGAAGGTGAATCAATCATTACATCTCTGCCTGAATTGTTTTTCGGGAAAGCAATAAAATCACGGATAGATTCCGAGCCACCAAAAAGAGAACATAACCTGTCGAAGCCGAAAGCAATACCGCCGTGTGGGGGCGCACCAAATTCAAAGGCATTCATAAGGAAACCAAATTGTGCGAGAGCATCTTCTTTAGTAAAACCAAGTAAATCAAACATTCGCGATTGCAATTGTTTATTAAAAATACGGATAGAACCACCGCCAACTTCTACACCATTTATTACCATATCATAAGCATTTGCACGAACGGTTCCAGGATTAGAATCAATTAATTCAATGTCCTCTGGCTTTGGAGAAGTAAACGGATGATGCATAGCGTGCCAACGGTTTGATTCTTCGTTAAATTCTAAAAGAGGAAAATCAATCACCCAATGAGCAGAGAATTTATTTTTATCGCGAAGCCCTAATCTGTTGCCCATTTCCAAACGTAATTCAGAAAGAGCTTTACGGGTTTTGTTTGTTTCGCCTGCTAATATTAATATTAAATCGCTTGGTTGAGCATTGAAAGCTGTAGCCCATTTCTTTAATTCGTCTTCGTTATAAAATTTATCTACAGAAGATTTTATTGTTCCGTCAGCATTATAACGTGCATAAACCAAACCGGTAGCTCCTATTTGCGGACGTTTTACAAATTCAGTAAGTTCATCTAATTGTTTGCGCGAATATTCTGCAGCACCTTTTGCGCAAATACCAACAACTAAACCTGCATCATCAAATACCTTAAAATCCTTACCTCTTACAATATCATTCAACTCCACAAACTTCATTTCGAAACGAATATCCGGTTTGTCGTTACCATAAAACTTCATTGCATCAGCATACGTCATTCGTGTTAATGCTGGAATATCAATACCTTTAACAGCTTTGAATAAATGGCGAACCAATCCTTCAAACGTATTTAAAATATCTTCCTGCTCCACAAATGCCATTTCGCAATCTATCTGAGTAAATTCAGGCTGACGGTCGGCACGCAAATCTTCATCTCTGAAACATTTTACTATCTGATAATATCTATCGAAACCCCCAACCATTAATAATTGTTTGAACGTTTGGGGTGATTGAGGAAGTGCATAAAACTCGCCTTGATTCATACGAGAAGGAACAACAAAATCTCTTGCTCCTTCGGGTGTTGATTTAATTAATACAGGAGTTTCTACTTCAAGGAAATTTAATTTATCTAAATAAAGTCGAGTTTCTATTGCCATACGATGACGCAGTTCTAAATTCTTTCGAACAGCATTTCTTCGTAAATCTATGTAACGGTATTTCATCCTGATATCATCACCACCATCGGTTTCATCTTCTATAGTGAAAGGTGGCGTGATAGAAGTATTTAATACAACAATTTTATCAGGAGTAATTTCAATATCACCTGTTTCTATTTTATCAGATTTAGAATAGCGTTCCGCAACTTTTCCAGTAACACTAATTACAAATTCGCGACCTAATGAGCGGGCTATGTCAACAATATCTTTAGTTGCATTTTCGGTTTCAATAGTTATTTGGGTTATTCCATAACGGTCGCGCAAATCAATCCAAAGCAACGAGCCTTTATCTCTAACACCTTGCACCCATCCGCTAAGGGTTACAGTTTGTGAAACATTGTTTATTCTTAATTCTCCGCAAGTATGTGTTCTTAACATTTTGTTATATTATAAATGGATGGCGAAATTAGTAAAAAAAACAAAAGCGGCACTTGTAAAAACAAGCACCGCCTTCGCACAAACAAACAAACAAAACTAACCTAACAAACAAACAATGAAACTAAAATGAATTGTAAACACATAAAAAGATTATTACTACCGTTGTTATTCCTAACATTACGTTTGCAGTACCTACACTATCTTTGTGATAGTAGCGTCTGCGCTGAATTGAGATTTTTCTGTTCATAGCTTTTAAAATTAAATTGTTAAACCTAAATTATACTCTGATAATACTTTGAAACAATTTTGAAATAAAGGTGCGGGTGTTTGTTATTTAATTTAAACAACATCCCCATGTGCCAATTAAACTTTATCAAACCCCCGACACCTTATTTTTTAACCTTTTAAAGAACGATTCAGGAAATGAGATTTAGAATTGATAGCATTTGCCTTATTTCCTAATGCAATATTACGCTAGGAAGCAATACAAAAAAACAGGATTGATTGAACGGTAGGTTTTTTATCGTGAGCGGTAGGTTTTTCTGCGTAAGCGGTAAATCAAAGTTTGGAAATTCTGTCCAATAGTTCTGTTTTTGCTCTTCGGGACACTTCAATTTTCGAATCATCCTCCATAATAACGTAGCCACCTTCTCCTCTAATATACTTTTTTACACAATCATAATTGATAAGATGAGCACGATGCACACGAATAAAACCTTCGTCTTTTAACATTTCTTCATAATCTCCAATTGTGCGTGTTGATAGGATCTCTCGCTTATCAGTAAGGTAAAATAATGTATAATGATTTCTTGCTTCGCAACGTATTATTTCGGATACCTTTATAAACATAAACCCATCCCCCTCTGATAAGGCAACCTTCTTTACTTTGTTTTCTGGTTTTAAATTGGATAATAAAGCCTTTAATTTATCGTCCAACCCTTCTTTTTTGTTCGGAGTATTTTTTATTCGAGCCACTGCCTGTACCAATTCTTCTGGGTCTATCGGTTTTAGGATATAATCAATAGCACTAAACTTTATGGCTTTTATAGCATAGTGGTCGTAGGCGGTAGTAAATATTATATCGAAATCAATAGAATCAATTTTCTCGAGCAAATCGAATGCATTACCGTTTGGCATTTCAATATCAAGAAAAACTAAATCGGGATTGTTTGTATTTATAGCTTCCAAAGCAGTTTTCATTGAGTCGGCTTTGGCAACCACTTCAATGTGCGGACAATATTTTGCCACCATTTTAGATAATGATTCACGAGCGCCTTTCTCATCATCAACTATAATTGCTTTTATCATATTTAGTTCAGTCTTCATTTGTTTCGAGTGGTATTATTAGTTTTACTTTAGTGCCTGACGGTTCGCCGTTATCGTACAAATCAATTATTTCTACATATATATTACTCTTCAAACTCGAATTCAATATCGACAATCGTTCGCTGGTAATACTCATTCCCATTGATTTATGTTGTTGCACGCGATTCCGTTTAAATTCAAGTGAGTTTTTTCTTCCTATTCCATTATCTTCAATCGTACATAATAATGTATCCGATTGTTTTTGTAAAACTATGGAAATTTTTCCATTCCCAGCTTTTGGCAACAAACCGTGTATAATTGCATTTTCTATATACGGTTGAATAAGCATTGAAGGTATTCGGTCGTAGTTTTGGTCAATGCTATTGTCAATATCTATGGTGTATTCAAACTTTTTATCAAATCGCATTTCTTCCAATTGTAAATATAAAATGAGTGCATTAATTTCTTCGGAAACAGCGATGAGTTGCTGCTTTGAGTTCTCCATTATTTTACGCATCAACTTAGCAAACTTGGATAAATATTTTAATGCAGCGTCCGTATCGTTACTCGAAATATAATCCTGAATGGAGGCAAGTGTATTAAATATAAAATGTGGATTCATCTGTGCTCTTAATGCCTGAGACTCTATATTAGCTATCTTCTTATTCAATTCCGTTTTTTGTTTCTCTCTGTTTTTTATTTGTCGGATACGGAAGCGGATGATGAGATACAGCACAATAATTACAAATAATAACAACGAAACATAAAACTGCCACGTTTTCCAAAACGGTCTGTTGATGGTAAATGTAAAGGTCGCAGGCGTTTTGTTCCACAAGTTTTCGTTATTTGAACTAATTACTTTAAAGGTATAAGTGCCTGGAGGAAGGTTAGAGTATGTTGTAAATCTTTCGGTAGATGGTGGCGACCATTTCTTTTCTGAGCCCTCTAAGATGTATGAATACTTTACCTTTGCAGGGTTGGTTAAACATATTCCCGAATAGTTAAATGTAATATTATTATCGCTGTAAGCTAAATGTGTATTATTGTTTAACACCGTATCGTTATAAAACAAACTAAACCCAGTGATACTTATTTTCGATTCTATTTTATTTTCGATGTATTCGTTTGGGTCGTATTTTATTAAGCCGTTAACTGTAGCAAACCATATTGCACCATCTTTGTCCACCCAAGTTCCGTTATTACACTCTACGCCTGTAAAACCTTCTTGCTTACCAAAAGGAACAATATTTTTTATTCCTGTTTGTTTGTATTGTGCAATATCTATTTGATTTAACCCTTGATTGGTACCTGCCCATATTTCATTTTGTCGTTTGCCGAATGTTAATGAATACACCAAATCCGAACTCATCCCTTCTGTTTTACTAAAATTAATTGGCTTCTTTTCTGGTGTTGTCGGGTTATACATCCATACACCATCCAAACAACCGAAGTATAAATTACCTTCTTTGTCTATCAATGAAGCCAAATACGAATCGTTTTTAAAACCTAATTGCTCACTACATTCTACAAATGTTTTCCCATCGTATTTAATCAAACCTCCTAAATAAGTACCTATCCAGATATTGCCTTGTTTGTCTTCCACAAACGACCATACCTGATTGTTTTCATCTCTGCTCGCGAAAGTATAGCGAGTAAAGTTTTCTTCATCAAATTTATATATTTCATTTTGACCTGCTATCCAAATATTATTTTTTGAATCTCTATAAAAGCAATTAATAGGATTTTTAAATACTCCCCCTTCAGTGGTTTTTATTTTTCTGATAAAATTACCATTATCATAAATCCTCAACCCTTTGGCGGTTGCTAACCATAGGTCGTGCGGAGAAAATTCCAAAATATCATTTACAATAGTTCCTGTTGTTGTATTTTCTTCTTCATAATTATTAAACTGATGATTACTGTATTTAAAAAGCCCTCCACCTTGCGAGCCAATCCACAAGTTGCCTTTCGAATCGCGCATTACTCCGTGAATAAAGTTACAAATTAGTCCGTCATTTATTCCGTAACTGATAAACGGGTTGCCTCTGTATTTGAATAAACCAGCTGATGTGCCTATCCATAAATTGTTTTCATAATCTTGAAATAAGTAATGAACTATATTACTTGTTTGGGTTATCCTTATTGACAATCTACTAAATGTTTCGCCATCATATTTTATTAATCCCTTTTCTGTGCCTAACCAAATAATATTTCTTGAATCTTTTAGAATACTGTTAATGCTCTTGTTCCAACACTTTTCAACGGTATAGTATTTTTTTATCCCTGCATTATCTGTTACACATTTCATCAATCCTTTTTCGGTGGCAATTAAAATAGATTTATCATCCTCTGCAAAACCATTGATAACATTAGCTTCTTTATTGTTTGATGAATTATTATATTGAACAACAGCATTATTGTTTTCGAACTTATTACCATCATAATAACTAATACCGTTTTCGGTCCCAATCCATATAATTCCTTTTTTATCCTGAAACAATGTTTTAATCTTATTGTCGCCTAAGCCATTGGAGGTGGTATAATTAGTAAATGCGCCATTACTAAATTTGCTTAACCCTTTGTTGGTGCCAAACCATAAATCTCCTTTGGTATCTTTTAAAATACAAGCAACTTTATTGCTTACCAATCCTTGTTTGGTAGTAAAATTGGTAAACTTGGTTCCATCGTATTTATTTATTCCGGCAATGGTTGCTACCCATAGGTTACCATTGTTATCTTCATTTATGGCAGTAACGGAGTGATTTAACAATCCTTCTTTTGGAGTGTAATTGACAAATGAAATGCCATCAAACTTACTTAATCCGCCATAACCGCCTGACCATAATTTTCCGTTATGGTCCTGAAAAATAGTTGACACCTCCACAAATGGCAATCCATCATCAACAGAATAATTGCGGAAGTAATATGATTGTGAAAAACCTTTGGAGGTGGTTAAGAGGAGAAAAGCGAGTAAATAAATTATTTTGTATTTCGACATTCCTTTTTTCATTCTTTATTTAATCTATTACTTCACACCTTGGCACCCCTCTCCTTTTTTCAAGGAGAGAGCCCGTCCCGCCTTTGCGGGAGGCAGGGGGCGAAGTCTTATTTATTTAATAGCGCATCCCAACCTTGCGCCACCAAAGGATGCGAAGTGCCGCCTTTTGTGATAAGGTTAACACCTTCTTGTTTAGTAGTGATGTGCCCTATTATACTAATATCGGGGTTTGCTTTTACTTTTGGGAAATCCTCTTGTTTAATGGTAAACAGTAACTCATAATCTTCTCCGCCACTCAAAGCACATACGGTAGGGTCGAGGTTGAACTCGCGTGCCATTGTATATGTTTGCGGGTCGATGGGAATTTTATCTTCATATAAATTACAACCAACCTCCGATAATGTAGCAATATGTAGTATTTCGGAAGCTAATCCATCCGACACATCAATCATTGAAGTAGGTTTTACATCTAACTTTTTTAATAAAGGACCAATATCTTTTCGTGCTTCTGGCTTTAATTGGCGTTCTAAAATATAATCGTTACCTCCCAAATCGGGCTGAACGGTTGGTGCTTCCAGGAACACTTGTTTCTCTCTTTCTAATAATTGTAACCCAACGTACGCACCACCTAAATCTCCGGTTACGCAAAGTAAATCGCCTTCTTTGGCTCCGTTGCGGTAAATTAAATCTTCGCTGTTTGCTTCGCCAATGGCGGTAATGCTTATTACTAATCCTGCTTTATTAGTGGTGGTATCTCCGCCTACAATATCTACTTTATGTTTGGCGCAGGCAAGCATCATTCCGGCATAAAACTCTTCCATTGCTTCTACCGAAAACCTGTTTGATAACGCTATTGAAACTGTTATTTGGCGTGGTGTTGCACCCATCGCATAAATATCGGAAAGGTTAACGGACACTGCTTTGTATCCTAAATGTTTGAGTGGTACGTAAGCTAAATCGAAGTGAACACCTTCTACTAACATATCAGTAGAAACAACCATTTGCTTGCCTTTGTAATCTATTACGGCGGCATCGTCGCCTATGCCTTTTATGGTGCTTTCGTTGTTTATTTCAATAAATTCGGTGAGGTGTTTTATCAATCCAAATTCGCCAAGGGAGGATAATTCGGTACGTTCGGTGTTTTCTAACATAGTTGTTTTTATAGTGTAGGAGGCAAAGGTAATGCTTTTTCTTGGTACTATATTTAATGAACAACTATCTTCCCATTTAAGATAAATTCATTGCTTTTAAAAACATTTTTTTTGATTCCTCCATTGAGCAGAATGTCCCCTTTTCAGCATCTTCAATCATCTTGGTAAACTCTTCATCGCTTAATGGTTTGCCAGGAACTGCATAATTAATTTTTGTTTTCATTTTACAGGGTTTTAAAATTCTCCAACAAATATACAACATATATTATAAGAATTTAAAGCGCGCGGTCCGCCTCCTAAACTTCATTTTATGTTTTGCTCCCGTTTATTACATCTTCCTTTGCACCCGAATCAAAAAAAGAAAACAGTGCTTCTTATTCTATATATACTCAACCAAGTTCTTTGAATTAACAATATTGTTTCCCGAAATAGCATTTTAGCTTCGCGAAAGTGTGAAAAAGCTCCGTACGTGTAAATTAATGAGTATTGAGCACAGATTATTCATTCTTGCGTGCAGATTATTAAATAATAAACACAGATTATTCAATCTTGCGCACAGATTATTGAATATTGAGCATAGATTATTCATTAATGAACACAGATTATGAAATGGAGCTTCTGAATGCCAAAGTGTTTGTAGCTTATGTATTAGCTCACTAAACCAACTTATTGGTTA
>CAILDT010000861.1 GCA_903833025.1 uncultured Bacteroidota bacterium
ACAGGTAATAATTATCTAGAGAAATGCGGCAAATATGCAAAAAATAGCACCGGCGTCTCTCAGGCATGTATGATTGAAATGTTTAATGAAGCAGGTTGTTCAAATAAAACTCCTACTTTTGTAATTAATGACGATTATGCTTATAATAATAGTAGATCATCTAAAGAATATATTGAGAACGATATAAAAGCCATTTCGAAAGGTCTTTTAAGTGATATTAGTAAAGGTAATGACGACAGTCGCATCAAATGTAATGCTGACCCGAATAATCCTTGTGACCAATTTTTAAGTGATAGCGCTGGCATTAATAAGGCCTGTATGATTAAGATGTATAATGATAACGGTTGTCCAAATACCGTGCCGCCTTTGATGGAGAATGGTTTTGAATACAACTATAGAGATACGAATAAGATTGATTTAAAAAATATTATAAAAACCGCCACTGGCTTGATTAAAACGTCGGCTGATTCAAGAGCAGATGTGAATAATATACATGCCTGTTATGGTTCTGAAGTATCCGTTAGTCCAAATGCTAAATAAATATATCATAACTATAATTAATTCTTCCTATAGTATAATATGAAATCTAGATATTTAATCATAATTATTATGATAATATTAATATTTTTAGGCATCTTATGGTTAAAATATAATAGCAGTAATAAAGAAGGCTTAGATGAAAATAGTGCGGCGGCTTTATCAAACGATATAATAAATACGGTAAATTCTAAATTAGGCGCCTCAGGTGTTGATATGACTAGTTATACTGCTAAATTACCTATGGTTATACAGCAAGTAACCGATTTAATAGAACAAGAAGCGAGCATTAGTGATGAGGATGCGAGTGCTGATGGTTTGGGTTCACAAGATTTAAGTACCGTAGTTGATACGACCGGCAGTGATTATTATCCTACTAAATCTTTCTTCAGGGGTTCTAAATTTAGTGACGGTTTCTGTAAAACCAATACTAATCCAGTGGAGTTAAACAATGCGTGTAGTAGTTTGACCGCAGAGAATTGTAATTTAACTGATTGCTGTGTCTTATTGCAAGGAAACAAATGCGTCGCCGGTAATGCTTTAGGTCCTACCAATCAAGTGGATGAGAAAGGCCAAGATATTGATTACGCTTACTATTCTTATAAAAATCAATGCTATGGCAGTTGCGGTAAAGGCTTAGTTAATGCAGCAAATCCTTGTTCTGTATATAGTATGACAGATACAGGTTTATCGGAAAGTTGCATAAAACGTCTATGGTCTCAATCAGGCTGTCCTAATGGAGCATATATTACCTCTGACCTAGTAACATCATTAAAAGATAATAGCAAAGCGGCAATACAGGTGATGTTTAAAAAGGCCCGATCAGATGAACCGAATTATGCGAAATGTTATGGTCCGAATGAATCGCGTTGGCCTGTGCCATGTAATGCTACGACTGACACGAGCGTAAATCTCTCAGCGCGTTGCTTGACAAAACTGTTTACGGATGTGGGTTGCACTAATACGGATACCATAACGGATGCTTATGCTACGACGAATAAATTAGAACCAAAGTCGTCAATGATAAATATTTTTACTGATTTGACTACGGCCGACGATGATTCAACTGGCTCGCTGACCAAGTGTTATGGCTCAGATGAATTAGAATGGCCTGACCCTTGTGCAGATGTACCAGACACGGCGAATTTATTAAACGGAACTTTACCGATACGCTGTGTGGGAAAAATATTTAAAGATGCGACTCATTGTCCTAGCACGGATATGGTTACATCAAATTATGGACGATTCGCTTCATTACCAACCGCTACTAAAAATGCATTTTTAAAATTCCCTATGATTGTGGCAAATTCTACTAAAGCTGTCCTCACAAATAAATTTACACAAGATGCAGCTAAAATACAAGGAAATCGTTTTAAATGTTATGGTATGAATCCGAATTATTGGCCGGATATGGGAGTAATTCCATTGCCAGCTAATCAAGACCCTTGTGCCTCTATGACACCTGGTACGCTAGATTCTGATGTCTCGGCTGCATGTAAAACCCGATTAAAAGGTTCGGATATATTTCCTACGACAAATTGTAGTGATGCAAATTCTACACGTGTTTATGATTCTTATCAAGCAAACATATATGATGAAGTACGTCCTATGTTTGATATATTAACTAGTACCGAAGATGCTTATAATCGTGCTATGGCTAAATGGTGCGGCACTAAACAAGAATACCTATTAGGCGTCGGGCAAAATAATCTAATTTATTTAAAACCTGTATTGAATTTAACACAGACATGGGGTTATAGACCGCAGAGCCCAGTTGTTTATGTTATTTCAATGATACAAATACAAGACGGCACATTTTTAGCTGCAGGCACAGATAAGCAAGTCTATTCAAAAGCTTCGCTTGACCAAGAAGATAAATATACATTAACTCCAGAATCTTGTTGCATATTGACTCTCGTTCAATTAAATGATGGCACTATTGTAACGATTGGAGGAGATGGAAATTTATATAAGCATAAAGCGGGACTAATATCAAATTCAATGCGGATTGATTCTATTACCTTAATAAATGATGGTCAGACTATTGCTGGCATTGGTACAGATAATGTTGTTTATACGAGACCTGCTACAACTGAACAAGCGCCTTGGACCCAAGTGCCAGGCACGGGACCAATTAGATCTCTTACGCAATTGAAAAATGGTACATTTGTAGGAGTGGGGACGGATAAACAACTTTATA
Organism: uncultured Bacteroidota bacterium; assembly: GCA_903833025.1. Taxonomy (GTDB): domain Bacteria; phylum Bacteroidota; class Bacteroidia; order 2-12-FULL-35-15; family 2-12-FULL-35-15; genus 2-12-FULL-35-15. The sequence goes on from CAILDT010000861.1 coordinate 2,738, forward strand.
CAAGACCCACTCTGGCTAATTCAACCTGGACTAATATTCCAAATTCAGGCCCCATTGCATATATTTCCACGATTAATATATAATATTATAAAAAATTGATTTACATATAATTTA
>CAILDT010000862.1 GCA_903833025.1 uncultured Bacteroidota bacterium
TAATGTTTAAAATATTATTGTGTTCTTGTTCGGTGTAATTGCTGAAATGCTTTATTTTAGGCTCATTTACGGGCATTGGATCAACTTGAACAAACTTATTATCGTCTGCCGAATATTGTATCTCAATTGCCTTAAAACCGCCAGAACTTCGCAAAAATTTTGGTTCCAAAATAAACGATCCGCTTTCCTCTTTTTTGACACTTAAAGTACTTTGCGCCCAACGATCCGTATTACTTCCTAAATGGCCTAAAGTTTTGCCCTCATTTTTTCCTGTGTGCAAAATTCCAATTAAAAGTAAATTATTAATTGTTGTAATTTCTTTGATCCAATTTACTACTTTACGACATTCTATTTCGTCGTTATAATTCATAACAATATCAAGTAAACCATCCAAAACAATTACGCTACATTCGGGCGTTTTTTCTAAATAAGCCTGTATCATTAATTTAATAGTTTCTGGGCTTTCTTTTCTTAGGCAAAAACTGTCAAAAAATGTGGGTAATTCGTGGATATTTCCTACATCTTTAATACGATTCATGTGTTTATAATAGTCGTATTCTGAACTTTCAGTATCAATATATAATATTTTATTGCGCGCTGGTAGTGTTTGCAATTTCATACCAAAAATATTGTAAGAATTAAAACTACTTGCCACTATTGAAGTAGTAAAAGTTGATTTGCCACTTTTAGGAAGCCCCGAAATAATAACATAATTTTGAATTGATCCTATATTTTGCCCCTGTATTGACAATAAAATTTGCTCTTTAGGTGGATCATAGCCGCGTTTATACGCGTTTTTAAGCAGTTCAATGTATATAGGGTTTTCAGTCATTAGAATTTAATTAAACTGTCAGCTAATAATGCAATAATTATCATTATAATAAATACTATAATATCTCTTTTCATAAATTTTATTTTAAAATTATTTAATCAAATATTCAATCCATGCCTTTGCACTTTTTAGCGTTTTATATTCTTGTACAAATGGATGAATTACGTAAACTTTTCTTTTTGGGTAAAAAATTATTGTGTACCCTTTGTAGGCAAAGTAGTCCATGTTAATAAATTTTAGTGTAAAAAAATAGGCCTATTAATTAGGCCATTCAGTTAATTTAACATCAAGAATATCACAACCAGCAACCTGTAAAAATGTTACTATGTTGTTACTCTCAACAAATGCAGCGGTAAAAAATAATGAATTTAATTCAATTGTGTAAGTGTACAATGTACGATTTTCGTCGCTTCCATAGAAAAAGCGAAATGTAGCTTTGATCATTTTTGTTTAAGTTTAGGTTATAGAATAGACAAAGATTATATAATTAATTTGACAAAAACAAATTATTTTTTTGACAAAAAAAAATCGGAGTGTAGAAACACCCCGAATATCTATGATTCCTTCTAAAACAAAAACTAATACAAAAATAAACTTTTTTATTGCTATTTTTTCTTTTTATAGTATTTTATAAGTAAAATTAAACCTATTATAGTTATCCCAATAATTAAGGTTTTATTTTTGTTTTCAAAAAAAAAAGTGCCTAATTTTTTAATTTTTGCATTTATTCCGTTAGCATAATTTGCGATATCTTTTTCCGCTTGTAGGGTACCGTATGCAGTATTGCCATAATATCCCCGCTGTTTAAGTAGCCTAGCAAAATCATCTGCATTGGTGCTATCTTTTAATTGTTTAGGCGTTACCCCTCGCATATTGATATTGTACAATCTAACTATTTTATCATTAATCGCGTCTTGTATTGTATCAAATTTAGCGTAATAATCCCCCTCAGGCGATAAAGTACCTTTTTGGGCGTGTGGTTGTCCTATATATTTTATTCCACTTGTATTATTGTTTAATCTAAATACAAATGATGTATAATCCGCACTCTCAAATCTAGCCTGACCAATAATAAACTTTGCAGCAATGGGATTGAATCCCTGCTTTATTGCAGTATTGTAAATCGCTTGATCTATTTCTTTAGGTGTCATTATTTAGCTATATCATTTAAACTCTTAGTATGATCCTTTGCGGCCCATCCTAACAATAATAAGCCAATAGCACGAATTAAGCCCTGCCATCCAGTATTTACGGGTATAACTTCTGAACTTGCAGCTAGTACCCCCCCCAGTGTTGTTTTCCAGTTATTCATTTTTCTTTATTTAGATAATCAAGTTTAGTTTCAATCCTGGCTAATTTGTCGATAATATCGATACGATCTGATTTTATCTCTTTCATATCGGCTTCTATTTCTAATAATTTTTTTTTAGTAGTACCATAAAATGATCCTATAAAAATAATAGTACCTACAAATGATACCAAATAAAATATGTTTTCCA
>CAILDT010000863.1 GCA_903833025.1 uncultured Bacteroidota bacterium
TCTTCATAAATTATTCACTTATAAAATCTCAAACTACGATTACGTTTTTGGCAAAAGATAGTGTGGTGGTTACTGCTGATTTGTATTTTATTAATGATAGTTTGCCTTATGTTATTCTCTGTCATCAGGCGGGGTATAGCAGGGGTGAGTATAGGGAAACGGCGTGGAAGTTTATGAAGTTGGGCTTTAATTGTGTGGCTGTGGATGCGCGAAGTGGTAAGGAGGTGAAGGGTGTGGAGAATGAGACGGCTATTTCGGCGAGGGAGCTGGGGAAGCCGACTGGTTATTTGGATGCGGAAAAGGATATTGTGGCGGCTATTAATTATGGTTATAAAAAGAGTGGTAGGCAGGTGTTGTTGGTTGGGAGTTCGTATAGTGCGGGGCTGGCAATGAAGATTGGGGCTAAAAGTAGTAAGGTAAAGGCGGTTATTGCTTTTAGTCCGGGGGAGTATTTTGGGGATGGGTTTAGTTTGAAGGGGGCGATTGGTGGTTTTAGTAAGCCGCTGTTTGTTACTTCGGCACGGAGTGAGAGTGGGGATGTTTCTGTTTTGATTAGTGGTATTAAATTGGGTGTGGTGGTGCAGTTTGTGCCAAAGGAGGAGGGGGTTCACGGGGCTTCGGCGTTGTGGAAAACGACTGCTAATTATAATGAGTATTGGCGGGAGGTGATTTTGTTTGTTTGTAGGTTGTATAAGGGAAATAGTGTTAGTTGTAAGTAAGTTGGGTTTTTAGCGAAAGTGCACCTCTGTATGGTAGAAATAACATCAAGGTTGAGAGAAACAAGGTTAAGGTTGAGAGAAACAAGGTTAAGGTTGAGAGAAACAAGAACAAGTGCCGAAAAACAAGGTTAAGGTTGAGAGAAACAAGAACAAGTGCCGAAAAACAAGGTTAAGGTTTAGAGAAACAAGGTTAAGGTTTGAAGAAACAAGACCTATGTTCCAAAAAACAAGGTTAAGGTTGAGAGAAACAGGTTCAAGGTTGAGAGAAACAGGTTCAAGGTTGGGAGAAACAGGTTCAAGGTTGGGAGAAACAAGTTCAAGGTTGAGAGAAACAGGTTCAAGGTTGAGAGAAACAAGACCTCAGTAAGCATTTGCAAGAACTTAGGAGTTATTTGCAAGTTGTTGGTGTTTGATAAATGTAAGGGACTTTAAAATTGGAGGAGATGTAAAAAAACGTGCTTACGACACACCGACTGCCGGAGGCGCACTGTGGTGATGACACGTGGTGTTTCATTTCGCGAAGCGGAGATTTTTCTTTTCCTCCTTACTTTTTCCTTGAAGAAAAAGAAATAAAAAATTCAAGAAAAGATTATCGGGCGACGCCACAAGTGTTCGAAACCTTTGAAACTAATATAATATGTCGCTCCTATGGAGCTTTCTTATGTGTGTGTGTTATGTTTTTCTATTAAGATTTAGCTCCTGACGGAGCTGAAAACCTTGTTCTTAATGCTCCAAAGGAGCAATGTCTTAATAGAAAAACACACCTAAACGTCTTTAGAAGCCCCATCGGGGTGACAGATTATAAGGTTTCGAACACTTGTGGCGACGCTCGTGCCGGACGCTGCTCCGAATCTTTTCGGGCTTGCGCGCTTCGGTATTTTATGGATGCCAAGGTGTGAGTGTGTTTACCATCATTTGCTTGAAGGAAATTGGGGGAGTTGTTAAAACGACAAACTAAGTCCGATTTTGATGCCCCAGAGTGGGAGTTTGTTGCCGGGGTTTATGCGTTCGTAGTCGGCTTTGTAGAAGTCGTCGTTGTAGGTGAGGCGATATAGGAAGTCGATTCGGATGATGTCGAGGATGTTTTCTATTCCGAGGTCGGCTTCGAAGTAGGGTACGTCTTCCATTACGGTGAAGTTGTTGTTTTGGTTGAAGTTGAGGTTTTTGGGGGATAGTTTGGTGTATGTCATATTTAGTCCCATTATTTCGCGCCAGCCGAGTTGTTTGATTAGTGGGAGGCGGTTGAATAGTAGCCCGTTGAAGTGGTGTTGCCAGTATGCTTCGATGTATTGGTCGCCGACAAATTCGAAGTAGTTCATTAGGTTGTAGGTGTTGTTGGCGTAGAATGGGGTTTGGTTTCCGCGTGGTATTTCGAGTAGGGTGTATGGTATTTGGGAGAATACTTTGCCTATTTTTAGGTAGGTTTGTGAGTATCCGAGGGTTGCCATTCGGAAGCGGTTGGAGATGGATGCTGATATTTTGTTGTAGTTGAAATCGCCTCCGATGAGGTTTTTTATGCCTATTGTGTAGTTGAATGTGAGGATGGGTGATTTGTGGTTTCCGAAGGAGATTCGTTGGTTTCCGTTTTGGACGTATCGTTCGTTGAGTGATAGGCGGGCATCGAATTGGAATTCGGAGATGGTGTATTTTTGTTGTTGAAAGATGGTGAACTGGTCGCCGAAGGCAACTGGGAATAGTGGTGTGGTTACTACGTTGTGATATGTGATGGTGGTGTTGAGTCCGATGTTGAAATCTTTTTCGTAACAGATTCGTGCTTCTTGTTTTGCTACTAATTTATTGATGTTGGCGATGTGTGAGAATACGTTGTATAAGCTGTTTGGTTGTCCGCCGAGGGTTAGGTTGGAGGCGGTATTAAAGTTGGTTCCTATTTGGTCGATGTCGTTTCGGTATTGTATTCCGGCGTAGGACCAAGGGTATCGGGAGATGATGCGTTCGAGCTGGAGGTTGTATTTGAAGCCGTTGTCTCGAAAGCCGTAGGCACCGTATCCTCTTATTATCCATTTTTTGCTGAATTTGGCGTTGGTACGAAAGCCCATTTGGATGCGGGAGCCCTCGTATAGGTTGTATCCATAAGTGTTGATGTAATGTCCGACGTCGATGGGTCCAATGTCTCTATATCCTGAAAAAAGAAAGTATAATGTGTTGGTTGCGTGGCGAACGAATGCGGTATGACGGACGGTGTCAATCATATTGTATGATTCTTTTTCGAGGGGAGTGAGAGTTTCGTGTCGGTTGGTTTTCCACCAGGAGGAATCTTTGGTAATAGCGTCTTCGGCAAAGGTGATGCGGGAATGGTAGAAGCTGTCGAGCTTTGGCTGATTGACGATGTAGTATTTATTGGAGTTATATGTACGCACCATAAAGCCGACGAGTTTTTTGAGAGGGGTTGCAAAATCAATCATAACACGAGTTTGAGAAGGTACCCAGGGACCGGCTTCGGTAGGAATCATTAGTTGTTGGATGTGAATATGGTCGAGCAAATCGACATTTGCATCTTTGGTAATTTCTAAATCGAGTTGCTTGAGTGCGAAGGTGGTGTCGGTAATCCAGAGGGTTCCGGTGTATGCAAGGTCTCTTTTATTTTTTGGTCGGCAGTTTATTTGGTAGCATTTGGTGCTGTCGATAAATACGGAATCGATTAAATAATAGTTGTAAAACAGACTGGCGTTATCGGCAAGAGGAGAGAGGAAATCTTTGTTGATAGTGGGGATTGGCACATTGTTATTACAGAAGTTGTAGTTTTGAAAGTCGGTGCCTTGGAGTTGCCCTGCCTCGGAGCCGTCCTTCATCCCTACAAATTTTATTTTGAGAGCGTTAACGTCTTCGTGCATTTTATTATCCTTATTATATCTGTAGATGTCGGAAATAATTTCGCTCATAAATATTGGGAGGTTTGCTTTGCTATCCACTCCGGCGAGGGAATCCATACGGTCCCATAAATCGGTGAAGCTATGCAGGAAATGCATTTTGCGCAAACGGCGAGAGATGTTATTGATGTCGGCTTCTTGTTTGGTGTAACTTAAATATTGAATGGAGGTAAGATTGTCGCGGTTGTATTTGGTTTTATTAATTGTTGCTTGTTTAATAATTCGCAAGGCAGGATTGATTCCGGGAAGAATTTCTACGGTTTTTAGACTTAATATGTCGGTGCTTATTTGGAAGTTAATTGTTTGTGTTCGTCCTTTTTTTACTGCTTTTGATTTGGATTTGTAACCGATAAGAGAAACGTAAACGGAATCGGTGGGAGCAATTGTTTTTAAGGAATAGTTGCCATCGAAATCGGCGGTGGTGCCGATGAAAGTACCTTTAAAATAAATATTAGCGAAAGCAACGCCAGTATTAGTGCCTACTTCGGTAATGCGACCAGAGATAACTGTTTCGGTTTGCGCTATTGAAAGGGTGCTTAAAAGGAATAAAGAAATAAAAAGGGTAATTGTTTTTCGCAAAAGCATTCAGTTATTTATGATTGTTGGACGGCAAAGGTCGCAAAATAGTTACAGTATCGGGGCGAGAATCATTTCTTTTTCTTGAGCCACTTTTTAATGTTGTCGAGAAAAGTTTGTTTGCCCATAATGCCTTTCCACCCTTGCTGAATGAGTATGAAACCAATGACAGCAATAAGAATAAATGGTACAGGCCAATAATCTTTTAATGTGCCAACGATGGTTACTATTGCAATTAAAAAACCAAGGAACATACCGCTTACAAATAAGGCATTGTACATTACGGGGGAGCGTTTAAAATAATAATTATCGTCTTTAAACTTGTATGCTGCTTTTTTAATACTGTGCCAATCGTATTGAAAGGTGCTGTTTTTATTAGTGTTTGTATACGTATCGTTTTTTACGGAAGAGCCGTAATAATTTTTTTTCTTTTCTGCATTTGCTTTAGTAATATCAGCATAATTTAGTTTGGCATCGTGGAGATAACGCTTTTTATCATCGAGCAAAGTTTCGTACGCTTCGTTTACAATTGTAAAAAACTCACTTGCTTTTGGGGAGTTGTTAACATCGGGATGCACTGTTTTCGCCTTGTTTCGGTAGGCGCGTTTTATTTCATCCACAGAAGCATTGCGAGGAATATTTAATATTTTGTAATAATCGTACACAGGTTTAAAAATTAATTGAAACAAATTTATGGAATATTTTAAATTAACTGTCTTAAAGATAAAAAGGAGGTGCCAAATGAAAATAAAAAAACTACTCTTGCTATTGATAATTCTTAATGCGAATACCATAGTTGCACAAAAAAAATACGATTTAAAACCGGTAACCGTTACCGCTTATCGTACACCTGATACCGTGTTTGGTACGTGGAAATTTAATGTGGATGATTATGCTTTTTATGAGGATAAATTTATTTTGCTAACGTTCGAAAAGAATTTGGAACACGCTAAAGTAATGCTTGCCGATGCAACACAAAAGGTACTTTCTACTTTCGAGTTGCCTGATGAAGCAGAAAGATTGTATAAAGATTATTTGGGGTACATCAACGTTATTTGCAAAGAACATATTTACAGAATAAAAATTAAAGATGATGTGATACATCTGGCATCGCTGCCTGTAAACGATTATCGGAATTTAATTATGCCTTGCATTGATACGATTGGAAAGGATATTTATTTCTCGAATTACCAAAAAGATTATCCGCAATTTAATTATTACGCATACAATCCGGTGGAGAAACAAACGACACAATTAAAATCGGTATGCGATGATGAATCATTGAAAGGTTATAATATGGAGTATTATTTTTTGAAACCGAAAGAA
>CAILDT010000864.1 GCA_903833025.1 uncultured Bacteroidota bacterium
ACCCTTTATGGAACGCAAGCAAACAATATCTGCAAAGGAAGTATTCAAGTTTCTTATTCAGTTAATTCGGTAGCACCTCTTTTATTAGTTTTGGAGAATATTCGACCGTTAAAGCGAGTGATGTAAATCCGCTTCTTACTTCTATATTAAAGATAAGAGGTGAAGAAAAGCTAACTATCTATCGCGAAGAAACTGATAAGCTTGGCTTTATAAATCACCGTTATCAGCAGTATTATAAGAACATAAAAGTAGAAAACGGGCAATATCTTGTTCACGAAAAAAATGGAAAGATACTATCCGTTAATGGTTTATGGATTGATAATATTAATGTGGAGATATCACCTTCAAAAACTGAACAACAAGCATTACAAGCTGCTTTAGATTATACTAATGCTGCAAAATATAGCTGGGAAATACCTGCTGAAGAAGCATATATAAAACAAGTGAAGAACGATGCAGCAGCTACTAATTACCCGAAAGCAGAGATGATAATTGTTGCCAAAGATTTTGATTATAAGAAACACGAAATTCATTGTTGTTATAAATTCGACATATATGCCGAAACTCCAATGAGCCGCAATTACCTTTATATAGATGTAAAAAGCGGAGAAGTTATTGCAACTGAAAACCTTATGGAAACTGCAGTTGTTCCCGCAATTGCCGCCACTATGTATTCTGCCAATCAAAATATAATTACCGATTCGGTTTCTCCCAACAACTATCGCCTGCGAGATGCAAGTAGAGGATTAGGGATAGAAACATACAATTTAAACAGCACTTCAAACGAAGCCACAGCAGTTGATTTTACAAATACTTCTACCTTTTGGAACACTACTACTAATTACGACAATGCCGCTTATGACGTGCATTGGGCAATGGAATCTACTTATGATTATTATATGGCAGTTCATAATCGTAATTCGATTGATAATGCAGGAGAGAAAATTCGTGCTTATGTACATTGGAATGTGGCTTACAACGATGCAGGGCATTTAGCAGATGATGGTTTTGCTTTTGGTGATGGAAACAATGTGGCAGGTGGTTTTCATCCGTTTGCAAGTATAGAAATTTGTGGGCACGAGTTTACTCACGGAGTTACTAAATACACTGCCGGATTGCATTACGGAAACGAATCGGGCGCATTAAATGAATCATTCTCTGATATATTTGGTACTTGTGTTGAGTTTTATAAAAAGCCCGCTACTGCTGATTTTGAAATAGGGGAGGAGATTGCTGTAACTGTCGGAACATTGCTGCGAAGTATGTCCAACCCTAATCTTAAACTTAATCCAGATACTTATTTAGGTACTTATTGGTATGTTGGAGGGAATGATAATGGAGGGGTGCATAAAAACAGTGGTGTGCAAAACCATTGGTTTTATTTACTTTGCCAAGGAGGTAGCGGTATTAATGATATAGGCAGTAATTATAATGTTTCTGGCATTGGCATTACCGAAGCGGAGCAAATTGCTTATCGAAATCTAACAGTTTATCTTACTACTTTCTCCAATTATGCTGATGCACGAACTGGAAGTATTCAAGCTGCGCAAGACTTGTACGGTGCCTGTTCTGCCGAAGTTATCGCTGTAACTAATGCTTGGTATGCTGTTGGGGTGGGTGCTGCCTATTCTGCAACTGTATCCTCTGGTTTTGCAGCAAGCGGAACATACAGTTGTTCTGCACCTTTTACTGTTGATTTTACCAACACTTCAGTAAATGCAGTCAATGCTCATTGGGATTTCGGTGATGGAGGCATAAGTTCTGCCATCAATCCAACTCATACTTATAATACTTCAGGAAACTATACTGTGAAATTGCTTGCAAGCAGCAGTTGTGGAATAGATTCCTTAATAATGAATTCATACATTACTGTCAATACACCCGTAGCACCTACCGTTACGGGCAATTCTGCTTGTGTGTCAGGTGCACTTTCCCTTTCTGCCTCTGGCAATGGAGTGTTGGATTGGTACACCACTTCTACGGGAGGAGCATCAATAAACACTGGTAATAATTATACAACACCTCTTTTAAATACCACTACTAATTATTATGTAGAGGATAAAATTGCGGGTAGTATTGGTAACGTGGGACCAGCTTCAGGTACCTGGGCGGGGATGTATGGCAGTAATTATGCTGAATATGTTAAATTTAATGTACTTCAGGCGTGCACACTTTTATCTGTCAAAACAAATTCTTATGTGGCAGGCACTCGTACTATACAGTTGCTGGATAATACAGGAGCTGTTTTGCAAAGTATTCCTGTTAACCTTCCAGTAGGTTCAGCTACTATCCTTATGAACTTTCCTTTAATACCAGGCACTGGTTACGCATTAGGTGGCGATAGTTTAAGCTTTGCATTCGATGGTTCACATACTGCCTATCCATATACACTGGCTGGGGTAGCGGCTATTACAGGGAATTCGATAAGTAATAACTTTTATTTGTTTTTCTACGACTGGCAATTTCAGACAGCATCTTGTATAAGCGCGAGAACTGCGGTTACTGCCAGCATATTCCCTTTGCCAGTTGTTACTTATGATGCATCAACTTATGATACTTTAAATACTGCAAACGCACCAGTAACACTTTCCGGCGGACTTCCAGCAGGTGGAATTTATTCCGGAACAGCAGTAAATAATGGTATTTTCAATCCTTCCGTGTCCGGCGCGGGAGATTTTACAATAACCTACTCATATATAGATGTTAATGGTTGCAGTAACTCAGCCACTCAAAACATTCACGTAGATTTGAGTACAGGAATTAATACCTATGGCACAAGGTCTGATTTGATTGTTTATCCCAATCCATCTGAT
>CAILDT010000865.1 GCA_903833025.1 uncultured Bacteroidota bacterium
AACGGGAGGGGCAGGGGGTGAGGTAATATTTTTTCCGCTACGCGAAATGAAACACTAAATGTAACGTACTAAGTGCGCCTCCGGCAGTCGGTGTGTCGTGCGCTCGTTTTTTTTCAGCCAACATTAATAGCAACATTCTCACATTATGGCAACCATTTTAAACCACCCAACACCCACATCTTCAAATAAACATTACCTTTGCAACCTCAATAAAAATAAAAATGTTCAAACAATATGATGTAATAGTAGTAGGCGCAGGTCACGCCGGCTGCGAAGCAGCAGCAGCAGCAGCCAATATGGGCTCAAGCACACTACTCATTACAATGAATATGCAAACCATCGCCCAAATGAGCTGCAACCCCGCAATGGGAGGCATCGCCAAAGGACAAATAGTACGCGAAATAGACGCACTCGGCGGCTATTCAGCAATCGTAACCGACAAAACAGCCGTCCAATTCCGAATGCTCAACCGCTCCAAAGGACCGGCAATGTGGTCACCCCGCGCCCAATCCGACCGCTGGAAATTCGCAGAAGAATGGCGACTAATGCTCGAAGCAACACCCAACCTAGATTTTTGGCAAGACACCGTAAAAGCACTAATAGTAGAAGACCAAAAAGCATTAGGGGTAATCACCGGAATGGACATAGAAATAAGAGCCAAATCCATAATACTCACCAACGGCACATTCCTTAACGGCATCATCCACCTCGGCGAAAAGCAATACGGCGGCGGCAGAGCAGGCGAAAAAGCAAGTACCGGAATCACCGAACAGCTCATCCAGCTTGGCTTTCAGTCCGGCAGAATGAAAACAGGCACACCACCCCGCATAGACGGTCGCTCACTCGATTACACTAAAATGGAAGTTCAGCACGGCGACGAAACCCCAAGCAAATTCTCGTACCTAAACGTCCCCCAATTTGATTTCAAAGTAACCCGCACCGACGCCTTTGCCAACGGACCAGCGGGACAAATACCTTGTTATATTACTTATACCAACGATGAAGTACACGAAATACTAAGAACAGGATTCGAAAAATCACCAATGTTTTCAGGTCGTATTCAGGGCTTAGGTCCAAGATATTGCCCCAGTATAGAAGACAAAATTACTCGCTTTGCCGAGCGCAACCGCCATCAAATATTTGTAGAGCCCGAAGGTTGGAACACTGTGGAAATATATGTAAATGGTTTCTCGACATCTCTCCCAGAAGATGTTCAATACAAAGCACTAAAAAAGATTCCAGGATTTGAGAATGTGAAAATGTTCCGTCCTGGCTATGCAATCGAATATGATTACTTTCCACCACAACAATTAAACTTGACCTTAGAAACAAAGCTAATTAACAACCTATATTTCGCCGGACAAATTAACGGAACCACCGGATATGAAGAAGCGGCTTGTCAAGGTTTAATGGCAGGTATCAACGCACATTTAAAAATTAACAATAAAGAACCATTTATACTTTCTCGTTCCGAGGCATACATCGGAGTTTTAATTGATGATCTTGTTACAAAAGGCACAGAAGAACCGTATCGTATGTTTACTTCTCGCGCGGAGTATCGTATTCTTTTGCGTCAAGACAATGCCGATATTCGGCTTACCCCGAAATCTTATGAATTGGGGTTAGCAAAAAAAGAAAGGTTGGACAGGGTAAACTTCAAACAAAAACAAACGAATGAAATTATTTCTTATTTCAAAAAGGAAAGCATTGAGCCAGCAGAAATTAATCCGGCATTAGAAGCAATCGGTTCTGCCCCCGTAACGCAAAAGGTAAAAATGTTCAGCATCCTAACTCGCCCAACTATTACTCTTTTAGATTTTGCCATTTATTCGGCAAAGGTAAAAGACTTTATATCTCAATTTGATTTGGAAAGTATAGAGCAGGCGGAGATATTAATGAAATACGAAGGGTATATTTCAAAAGAGCACGAACTTGCCGACAAACAAACAAGATTAGAAGACCTTATTCTTCACGATGATTTTGATTACATAAGACTAACGTCACTATCGAAAGAAGCAAGAGAGAAACTAACGAAAGTTAAACCAAGAACAATAGGACAGGCGTCGCGCATTTCTGGTATTACCCCTTCAGACGTTTCTGTGCTTATGGTTTATTTAGGAAGATAATTTGGATTGTTCCACGTGAAACAAATAGAATTTATGGAAACATTAGCCGCTTGCCCAGTTTGTGACCAAGACAAAACAACCCCCTTTTTAACTTGTATTGACAATACCGTTTCACGTGAAACATTTAGTATTGTGCAATGCAGTTCCTGCGGATTTAAGTTTACCAACCCTCGTCCAGAAGAAGACAAATTGGGAAACTATTACAAATCGGAGGGCTACGTTTCCCATTCGAATACAAAGAAGGGGTTTGTAAATTCAACATACCAAACGGTAAGGAAGTACACGCTATTAAAAAAGCTCCAGTTAATATCTTCCTATTTTAAGACTGGCAACCTGTTGGATATTGGTTGTGGCACAGGGGAGTTTTTGAATACCTGCAAGCAAGCGAAGTGGAGCGTTGTAGGAATAGAGCCAAGTGCTGATGCAAGAAGAATGGGAATTGAAAACTTTGGAGTTGATGTAAGAGACGAGGCGGAAATTAATAACCTCGAAAGCGGAAGCTTTGACATAATAACAATGTGGCACGTTTTAGAACACGTCCCCAATTTAAACGAAAGGATAGAAGACTTGAGGAGATTAATAAAACCTAATGGAATAATAATAATTGCTGTACCCAATTGTAATTCTTTAGACGCAACTATCTATAAAGAAAGCTGGGCGGCTTATGATGTCCCTCGACATTTATATCATTTTACTCCGAAAGATATTGAGTCTGTTTTTAAGAAACACGAACTAAAACTGTTTCGGATTTTGCCAATGGTGTTTGATTCGTATTATGTTTCCTTATTAAGCGAAAAAATTAAAACGGGGAAACCAAATATTTTGAAAGCTATGTGGAATGGGTTTCGATCAAATATTTCGGCAATTAAGAGCGGAAAAACATATTCCAGCCAAATATACCTCATTAGAAAGTAGATTTTAGCCAAAAACCACCAGTTTGAAGCGATTGCGTGCGCATATTTGCGTGCTGATGGCTCTATGGCGTCTTACCTATCCTGATAGGGAGAAAGTGAAACGATACACGTTTATGACATTGCCTTGCTTAGTGCTGAATATACTGGTGGTTCGTGATGTTGGTGACGGTATAAGTAAAAAAGTAGAACTAAATCAACGAAATCTCGGGATGGAATTATACTTTTGGACGCAAATACTGAAGAGCAATAAATTATCAATATGGATATATCTTATATTTTAAATCATCTTGGTGAGGACCGAGAAGAATACTATGGTGCGGTGTCGCCACCGGTGTTTCAAGCGAGTAATTTTTGTTTTAAAACGGTGAGTGAAATGCGTGAGAAGCTTACTCGTGAAATGGAAATACCGTTTTATACAAGAGGTTATAACCCAACGGTGGCAATAGTTAGAAAGAAACTTGCTGCATTGGAAGCGGCTGAAGATGCGCTTGTGTTTGCAAGTGGTAGCGCGGCCGTAGCTGCTGCGATAATGAGTGTGGTGAAAGCGGGCGACCACATTGTGTGTGTGCAGAAGCCGTATAGCTGGACGAATGCGTTAATGACCAAATACCTCGTAAAATATGGTGTTACGGTTACGTTTGTAGATGGAAGAGAGGTAAGTAATTTTGAGAAAGCAATTGAAGCTAATACAAAGCTTATCTACTTAGAAAGCCCGAATTCGGTGACATACGAGTTGCAAGATATTGTGGCGATAACAAATCTCGCGAAGCGGAAAAACATTGTTACTATTGTTGACAACAGTTATAATTCGCCTATTAATCAGCAGCCGATAATGACGGGTGCTAATATGGTGGTGCACTCGGGAACCAAGTATATTAACGGACACAGCGATGTGATTGCCGGTGTTGTTTGTTCTTCAAAAGAAAGAATAATGAAGATGATGGCGGAAGAATATATGACTTTAGGTGGTTGTGTTTCTCCGCAGGATGCTGCTTTGATATTAAGAGGGTTGAGAACGCTGGAGCTTCGAGTGAATAAGAGTGCCGAAACGGCGTTGAAGGTTTGTAGGTTTTTGGAAACTCAACCGAAAGTGAAGATAGTTTATTATCCTTTTGCTACTGCTAATCCGCAGATAGAGCTTGCTAAAAAGCAGATGAAACAAGGTGGTGGGCTGTTAACCATTGTGCTGAATACTGACGATGTAAAACAGGTAGAAACATTTTGCGATGGCTTGAAACGCTTTCTGATGGCTACTTCTTGGGGTGGTTATGAGTCGTTAGTGTTTCCGCTGTGTGCGTTGGCGGCAAGTAAGAGTTTCGAAAATCCGCTGCCATTTAATATGGTGCGCCTTTACATTGGCTTGGAAGATGCGGATTTGTTGATTGAAGATTTGAAACAGGCGTTGGCGATGATGTAGTTTTATTGGTGTTGGCAACCGTTTGTAATACCTGCGTCTTATAGGTAAGAAACAAAACCCTATACGATGAAAAAACTATTTACTCTATTATCGCTTGCTGCTATGCTGTTTGCGGCTAATACTACAAAGGCGCAAGACCCTGGCTTTACTCAGTTTTATGCTAATCCTCTTTATCTTAATCCGGCCATGGCGGGTAGTAATATTTGCCCACGAGTGTGCCTTAACTACCGCAATCAATGGCCTGCGATATCGGGCAACTATGTTACTACGAGTGCTTCGGTAGATAAATTTGCGTATAAATTAAAAGGTGGTATTGGTGTGATGGCTTATAACGATAGGGCTGGACAGGGTACTATTAATACCAATAGCTTTAGTGTGATTTATGCGTATCAGTTAAAAGTAACGCGAAAGTTTACGATGAACTTTGGGTTTCAGGCATCGTATTTTCAAAAGAATATTGATTGGAGTAAGCTTACTTTTGGCGATATGATTGACGACCAACGTGGGTTTGTGTACAATACGAGGGAGGTGCCGACGGTTACTAAAAAAGAGTTTGCCGATTTTGATGCTGGTATTGTTGGGTTTACAAAGCGTGTGTATGGCGGCATTGCGGCGCATCATCTTACTCAACCGGAAGAAGGTTTTATTGGGTCGAGCAGGTTGCCGGTGAAAGTTACGGCGCACGCGGGGATGATTATTCCGCTGAAGAAGAGCAAAACGGGCGATGTTTCTATTTCGCCCAATATTTTATTTCAGCAACAGGGCAAGTTTAATCAGTTGGATTTAGGGATGTATGTAAATTATGGACCTGTGATTGGCGGGCTTTGGTATAGAAACAATGATTCGTTTATTGCGCTGGTGGGGCTTCACAAGGGGATGTTTAAGTTTGCGTATAGTTATGATATTACGGTTTCTAAATTAACTAATGCCACTGCGGGTTCGCACGAGTTGTCGCTTTGTATGATGTTTAGATGCAAAAAGCCGCATACCATTCATAAGCCAGTGAGCTGTCCTAATTTTAATTTTTAGCATCCTGTTTTTCTTTTTTCAGATAGAAAACACCACTCTTAAAAACTCACTGTAAAAAACAATCAAAGAGTTTTTTCTTTGTGTACTTTTGCACAAACAAAAAAACAGGTTGATAAAACATACACTCGACATATCTGATGATTACGACTTTTTGCTCATCGGCATTTCATCTCACGAAAAAGATTACCGCATTTGCTGGGCTTTAAATAAAAAACTCAATCTCGATTTGGTTAAAAAAGATTCGTTAGAGATTAAAGGAAAAAAACAAACTACGCCTTCTTTCTTTTCTTTTTTTGTGTTCGATAAACCCGATGAGTTTTTAGAATACTCCGTAATAGCTAATTTTAGTGAGAATAAAGTGTTAGTATCCAAAGATGATAATTTATTTAAACAAGATAAAACCAAACAAGATAACAAAAGTGGTAACGAATTATTGATACCCGAACAAAAACAAATGAATTACTTTTTTGTTATAAGAGGAGAACTGGATGATGATGAACTGGATGAATTAGTAAAACAAATAAAGGAAATAGATGTGGTGCAAACCGCAATGCGGATAGAGGTAAAGCAGTTAAAATCGAAAC
Source organism: uncultured Bacteroidota bacterium (assembly GCA_903833025.1). Lineage (GTDB taxonomy): Bacteria > Bacteroidota > Bacteroidia > 2-12-FULL-35-15 > 2-12-FULL-35-15 > 2-12-FULL-35-15. Next base: position 6,071 of record CAILDT010000865.1, read on the forward strand.
ATAATTTAATATTTTAATAACCCTAGTCTTTAAACTAGGGAACAAAAGCAAAATGAAAAGAACAAAAATAGTAGCAACACTTGGTCCAGCATCCACTTCTATGGACGTGTTGGAACATATGATAAACGCAGGCGTTAACGTATGTAGAATAAATTTTTCGCACGGAGCGTATGACAATGTGTTAACACAAATAAATAATGTGCGTGCATTAAATAAAAAATTAAACACACACGTGGCTATCCTCGCCGATTTGCAAGGTCCGAAACTGCGGATAGGCACAGTTGAAAATAATAGTGTGGAATTAATTGTAGGCAAAGAAATAGTGATAACCACCAAAGAGTGCATCGGCACTGCCGAACGAGTTTATATTACGTATCCTCAATTTCCGAAAGATGTGAAAGTAGGAGAAAACATTTTGATAGATGATGGAAAACTATTGTTGAAAGTATTAGAAACAAATGGCGAAGACGAAGTAAAATCGGTAGTTATATACGGCGGAATATTATCTTCAAAAAAAGGAGTGAACTTGCCAAACACTAAAGTATCGTTGCCTTGCCTTACGGAAAAAGATTTAAAAGATTTAGACTTCGCCTTGGAACATAATGTGGAATGGATTGGATTATCCTTTGTGCGTTCTGTTTTAGACATTGTTGATTTAAAAGCAATAATCAAAAAGAAAAACAAACACGCCAGAGTAATTGCGAAAATAGAGAAGCCCGAAGCATTAATCGGGATAGATAACATCATAGATTTGTCGGACGCAATAATGGTTGCCCGTGGCGATTTGGGGGTGGAGCTACCGATGGAGCAAGTGCCGTTAGTACAAAAAATGTTGGTACGAAAATGTTTGGCATCCTCCACCCCAATAATTATTGCAACACAAATGATGGAGAGTATGATTACTAATTTTGCGCCCACACGTGCCGAAGTTAGCGATGTTGCAAATGCTATATTAGACGGTGCTGATGCGGTGATGCTAAGCGGCGAAACATCGGTAGGAAAATATCCGGTGCAAGTAATAGAAGCGATGACACGCATAATAAAAAACGTGGAACAAGAGGAAACGATATATTACAAAGAGCACGAACCATACACAAAAAACCAAACATACATTTCCGATTCCATTTGTTACAACGCTTGTGTGCTCGCAAAACAGGCAGATGTACGCGCAATAGTTTCGATGACTAATTCTGGCTACACAGCATTTAAATTGGCAAGCCAACGTCCGCAAGCAAACATTTTTATTTTTACTGATAACGAATCGCTGCTCACAACACTTAATCTTTTGTGGGGTGTACAAGGTTTTTACTATGATAAATACGAAAGCACCGACCAAACGATTTCGGATATATTAGAAATATTAAAAAAAAAACATTTGGTTGAAATAGATGATTTGGTGATTAACATTGCATCTATGCCAATGAAAGAAAGAGGCAAAACAAATATGTTGAAGTTGTCGCAGATAAAATAAAATACTTTAATGAAGAAAATATACTACCTAAGCAGTTGCTCCACTTGCGCAAGAATAATTACCGAGTTAGGATTAAAAGAAAAAAAGTTTCTATTTCAAGATATAAAAACAGAAAAGATTACTGCCGCACAATTATCAGAAATGAAAAAGATGGCAGGCAGTTACGAAGCTTTATTTAGCCGAGTAGCATTGAAGTATCGCGCATTGGATTTAGATAAAAAGAAACTTACTGAAGACGATTACAAAAATTATATCCTCGAAGAATACACTTTCCTAAAACGACCAGTTATTATTGTTGGCAATAAAATATTTGTTGGGAACGCTAAGAGTAATATTGCTTTAGTTAAAGCGGAGATATAAACAAAGTACGTCATTGCGAGTCCTGCTTTTCGCAGGACGAAGCAATCTCTAACTTTGGAGATTGCTTCGCGAAAAGCTCGCAATGACGAAACAAAAAAATGAAACGGGGAGGAGCTATTTATATTATAACAAATAAAAACAATACAACTTTATACACAGGTGTTACAAGTGATTTGCGAAAAAGAATTTGGGAGCATAAAAACAAAATCTATCCTAATTCTTTTTCAGCAAAATATAATTTAGACAAACTGGTTTATTATGAAGCATTCAATAATATTGAAGACGCAATTGCAAGGGAGAAACAAATAAAAGGCGGGTCGAGAATAAAAAAAGAAAAATTAATAAAGGATTTTAATCCTAATTGGAAAGAGTTATATGATGAGCTTTATCCAGAATAATAAACAGATTGCTTCGTTCCGCGAAAAGCGGAACTCGCAATGACGAAACAAGTATGAGCAAATCCCTTCAAGCGCACTTAGCATTATTAGTTGTAAACCTCCTTTACGGAGCAAATTACTCTATCGCTAAAGAGGTGATGCCTGCTTATGTGCAACCATTTGCTTTTGTGCTGATGCGTGTTGGCGGTGCGCTTATATTATTCTGGATTGTTAGTGCCATCTTCATCAAAGAAAAGATTGACAAAAAAGATTTACCACGTATGGCTTTACTTGCGGTATGTGGCGTAGCTTGCAATCAATTACTTTTTCTAAAAGGATTAAGTTTAACCACACCCATCAACGCATCAATCATAATGATTTCAAATCCTATTATTGTTTTATTGATTGCTGCTTTCTTTTTAAAAGAGAAAATATCATTCAGCAAGATATTCGGGATTGCCTTTGGAATAGCAGGCGCATCAATAATGTTATTATATAATAAAAACTTTTCTTTCGGCTCCGAAACCATCACGGGCGATTTAATGATTCTCTTTAACTCCATTTCCTGGGCGTGTTACGTAGTGCTTGTAAAACCGTTGATGAAAAAGTACAACACCTTTACTATTGTTAAATGGGTATTCCTGTTCGGGTTTATTTATGTACTTCCATTTGGCTATAATCAATTTACACAGATAAGCTGGGCAACAATGCCGGCATCTGTTTGGCGAGATGTTATCTTTGTAGTGCTTGGCGTTACCTTTATTGCTTATGTGTTAAACACGTATGCTTTGCGCGCATTGAGTCCTTCTGTAGTAAGTATATATATTTATCTTCAACCATTCTTCGCATCACTTATCGCTATTTATTATTATAAAAACGATATGCTCGATTTGCGCAAGATAACCGCCGGGGTGCTTATTGTTTTTGGGGTGTATCTGGTGAGTCAACCATTTGCGAAATCAAAAAAGTAAACGTTTGTTATTCCTTCCAATGTATTCTCATATATAGAAAGTAGTATATTTGTTTTCAAATAAAAGGTAATTTATGATTAAATCAATGACAGGGTTTGGGAAAGCCACTAACGAATTTTCCTCCAAAAAGATAACTGTGGAAGTGCGCTCGTTAAACAGCAAACAACTGGATTTAAATCTTCGTATGCCGTATTCTTACAAAGAAAAAGAACTGGAATTACGTGCCGAAATATCAAAGCAAATTGAACGTGGCAAGGTAGATATATCTATCTACACCGAATCTTTACAAGAAACATTACCAATAGCGATTAACAAAACATTAGCTAAAACTTATTATAAAGAATTAAAATCTTTATCAGAAGAACTCAACGAAACCAATACTGATTTGTTAGCATTAACAATGAAAATGCCTGATGTATTAAAAGCAGAAAGAGAAATAGTAGAACTCGATTTAGAAGAGTGGAAGATGGTAAAAGCAACAGTTGACAAAGCAATTGAAGCGTTCCAAAAGTTTAGAGATGATGAAGGCAAAACATTATCTAATGAATTTACAACCAGAATAAACATCATCAACAAACTACTATCCGAAATAATTTCTATTGACGCAGCACGTGTAGATAACATCCGCACGCGTATTAAAAACAACATAGCAGATGTAATTGAAAAAGAAAAGATAGACGCAAATCGTTTCGAACAAGAGCTAATTTATTACATCGAGAAGTTAGATATTACAGAAGAAAAACTAAGATTAAAAACACACCTCGATTATTTTATAGAAGCAATGAAAGAACTTGGTAGCGGACGAAAGCTTGGTTTCATCTCACAAGAAATAGGTAGAGAAATAAATACGATTGGCTCTAAAGCAAACGATTCTTCGATGCAAAAATTAGTAGTGCAAATGAAAGATGAATTAGAAAAAATAAAAGAACAACTACTTAACGTATTATAATTGAAAGGCAAAGTAATCATATTTTCAGCACCATCAGGCGCAGGTAAAACAACTATTGTACATCACTTATTAAAAGAGTTTCCGCAATTAGAGTTTTCTGTATCTGCTTGTAGTCGCCCGATGCGGAAGGGCGAAACCAATGGCGTAGATTATTATTTCATCTCCGTAGAAGAATTTAAAAACAAGATTGCCAACAACGAATTTGCCGAATACGAAGAGGTATATAAAGATAATTATTACGGAACGTTAAAATCAGAAATAGAACGCATCTGGAAAAAAGGAAAACACATCATCTTTGATATGGATGTAATGGGTGGTTTAAATTTACGCTTACAATTTGGAGATAATGCACTCGCCATTTTTGTAATGCCTCCATCAGTCGAACATCTTGAAAGCAGACTAAAATCAAGGGAAACAGAAACCTCCGAAAGCATAGCAAGAAGAATAGGAAAAGCGGCACAAGAAATAAAAAAGGCAGAACTGTTCGATAAAATAATATTGAACGACAATCTCGAAACCGCATTAAAAGAAGCGGAACAAGTAGTAAAACAATTTTTAGAATAACATCGTTACACCTTGGCACCCCTCTCCTTTTTTCAAGGAGAGGGGCTGGGGGTGAGGTTTAGGAACAAGAACTTTTATATTAATATCTTTATGAACAACCACCTAACCATAGACATACACACCCACATCCTACCCGAAAACATTCCTGATTGGAAAGAAAAGTTTGGCTACGGAGGATTCATAAAATTAGAGCACCACCAGCCGTGTTGCGCCAAAATGCTGAAAGACGACGGACATTTTTTCAGAGAAATAGAAAGTAATTGTTGGGATGCAGAGAAACGAATAGAGGAATGTAACCATCATAATGTACACGTACAGGTGCTATCCACAGTGCCTGTAATGTTTAATTACTGGGCAAAGCCGAACGATTGTTTAGAGATGTCGATGTTTTTGAACGACCATATTGCTGATATAGTAAAGCGTTTCCCAAAACGATTTGTGGGTTTAGGCACCATCCCACTGCAAGCTCCCGACCTCGCCGTTAAAGAGTTAGAGCGATGTATGAAGATTGGTTTGCGTGGCGTACAAATTGGCTCTCACGTTATAAACGATTGGAATCTGGGCTCACCCGCACTGTTTCCTATCTTCGAAAAAGCAGCACAACTTGGTGCGGCAGTTTTTGTTCATCCTTGGCAAATGATGGGAGAAGAGCATATTCAGAGGTATTGGCTGCCTTGGTTAGTAGGTATGCCAGCAGAAACTACACGCGCCATTTGTTCATTAATATTTGGTGGCGTGTTCGAAAAGCTACCTAACCTTAAAGTCGCCTTTGCACACGGCGGCGGCAGTTTCCCTGCTACCATAGGCAGGATAGAGCACGGTTTCCATTGCCGCCCCGACCTGGTAGCGATACATAACAATAAAAACCCACGTGATTATATTGGTAAGTTTTGGATTGATAGCTTGGTACACGATCCATTAATGCTCGACTTTATAGTGAAAATGTTTGGCGCATCAAAGGTGGCGCTCGGCTCCGATTACCCCTTCCCATTAGGCGAAAATGAACCCGGACAACTTATAAAATCAATGCCCTTTGATAATAAAACAAAAGAACTTTTATTAAGCGGAGCAGCTTTAGAATGGCTGGGGATGACAAAAGAAATGTTTTTGTAGTACTGAATATGAAATTCATACAACTATAAAACATAGTTTTTAAAGCAGAACTTTAATCATCCCCTTGTATTTCCTCATTAATAATAATTATCGAAGAATCGTTTTTTAAATAATCAGGAAGTTCGTCAGCCTTTTTTAATTTGAATAAGGCAATTGTCCTGCCTTTGCTTTTCAAATCATCATATTGTTCTTTTGTTGGTATGAAATTATAGGCAGGTAGTCCAGTATAAAACATTGCCTCTATATAATGCCTACCCAATACATTAAAAATTACAGATTTTTTTGGAAGGTTTAAGGATTTGAAAACTTCCTTATTGTGTTTAAGCATAGCAGTCCAAACATTATCTTTTTTCCAGGTAGTATGCTTTTCCTGTAAAAGTTCTATATCAAATCTAAAAAGAATTACAGCAAATATAGATAAAAAGAAAATGCAATTAAAGACTCGTTTTTTTATTTTTAAGTACTCAACAAAATCCAGCATTTTATCCCATAACGAAGCGAATGAAATAAAAATAATCATTGAAACAACTATAGTAAACGAAGGCATTTTGGTAGCGGCTAAGGTGAAAAAAAGATACACCATTAATACCATACCTAATAATGAGTAAAACAATGGTTTTTCTTTTCCCTTTTTAAACAGAAAATAAAAAGCGGGTACAATTAAAAACAGTGCAATAGCTCCATAAATAATATTTATCATTTCGAAATGATACCAAAAAGACCCTCTAAACCCTTCTATTGGTGTAAAAAAATGTTCATTGTTATATTTATAAGCACTAGTTGCTTCGGAAGGATACCAAATATATGTTAGGATATGCCAAGGAAGAACAACTAGTAACGTAATTATTATTGAGGCAAACAAATCTTTATTATGTGAAATTTTATATTTCTTTTGTTGAAGTTTCAATACAAACCAACCAAAATATACTAATAGACCCACCATCCACTTACACAAAATTGCCATCCCTGAAAAAAGACCAATTAAGTAAATCCATCTCTTATTACCAGAAAAATAATATTCGATGAACGACCAAATACTTAAAGAAACATATACCATAAAAGAAACATCGTTTAGGTCAAGCCCTCTGCTGCCACCTATTAATTCTAATATATAAAGCGATGAGATAATTAATAAACCTGTTAAATAACCAACCCTTTTATTTATTAATAACATTCCAGAGCGGTAACTAATAAAAACAAAAACTACTCCCAATAGAACACTGGGTAGCCTCAAAGTAAATTCCGAAATACCAAACAATTTAAAACTTAAAGCAATTTGCCACAAAAACAATGGCTCTTTATGCAACCATATATGATCTCTATCCCACCTGTCATACGGCATCTTCACAACAGGGTCATCATATAAAGTTGGCATAAGCGGGTGGTGCATTAAATTTTTGCCAACTAAGGCGTGAAATCTCTCGTCCCAAAGATTTAAAAATGGGTCGAGCAAAGCTCCGAAACAAAAAATACTAAAGGCGGAAAACAGCATAAGCATTAACGCTAAATTATTTTTTCCTTTTATATGAAAAAAGAAACTCGACAATAAGGCAAGTAACGAAACTACTAATAATAGAATTTGGGTATCTGAAAAGTAAGTAGTAAATAGATGCATCTTTTTCTTTTGTTGACAAATATAAATATAAAAGCCCTTGCAGAAAACCTGCAAGGGCTTTTATTGAAAAGATATTTAG
>CAILDT010000866.1 GCA_903833025.1 uncultured Bacteroidota bacterium
CGGATAAGAGTTACGATAAGTCGGACAAGAGTTACAGTAAGTCGGACAAGAGTTACGATAAGTCGGATAAGAGTTACAGTAAGTCGGACAAGAGTTATGATAAGTCGGACAAGAGTTACGTAAAGTCGGACTCGACTTATCTAAACTCTTGGGTATTTAGTAGCTAATTAGGGTAGTTGGATGAAATGAGAGGTATAAACAAAGAAAATCCCGTTAAAAAGGATGAGCTTTTTTAACGGGACTAACTATTAAGCTTAAAAATGCTTAATTGCGGCGTGTTACGGAATTACTGCTGTGATAGAGTCGCTCCAATCGGGCTCTAAATCATCAATATTAATTTGCGGAACACCTCCCCCTTTGAACGTTTGTGCAGATTGAAAAAACACAATTTTTGCGCTTGCAAATCCATAAACATAAATACTTACAACAGTAGTATCTGGCAGGCGGAACCAAGTGATTCCGTCATACGAATACCTCCAATGATATAAGTTTACAAGTTTATTTCTTTTAACGCGAATACTAACCGCACCAACAGCAGTTTTAAAAATTTCGAAGGTACGACCAGGAAGAGAAGCTATTAATTTTACCAAAAATCCGATACGAAAAATGGCTAAAGTAGCGCGGGCAGTGTTGCCCGGAATAATTGCATTTGCCTGTTCTTCAACAGAATTTGCAATTTTGGTGAGCGTAAGAACGACATCAGTTGCCTGATTGCCTTCCAGTTTAGTAAGCGCTTTCGACTTGTTAGTCTGGCGCAGCGTAACGGTATTAGATAATAAAATTATCTGACCGTCAAGTAGCGTTACAACAGCAGGGTCGATGGATACACCTGGGTCGGCGCCTGCGTTGTCGTGAATGCTTCTAGCAAAGGGTAGTAAATTTACTACTTTCATCTTTGCAAAGTGTAGTGCTATCAACACTATCACTATTGTCTTTTTCATGACTTCTTGTTTTTTAGTTAATACTTGGAAACCTTCTCGTGTGTTTCCTGATGCAAAGGTCGTGGAAAGGGAAAGGCGGAAGTAAGTTACTGTGCAGGTGCGGTAGTATTAAGTGTAAGCGAGGAAGCTATTGTAGTATAAAATTGATTTTAAGGGTCAATCTTTATATTTTTTGGAGAAATGAATTCATAAAAATCTTTTAACTTACGTTCAGAAACAGTTAATATTACTTGGTTTTCCATTTCCACTGTAAGTGTTGATTTATAAAATTTATGTATTTGATTTCCATTCACACCAAAAGAATTGTGTATTCTGAAAAAAGTTTCGGCAGGTAATTTTTCCATCACTTCGTGTAATTTATTTATTACAACAAAACTGTTTTTATCTACCAAGAAAATAGTGGTGTAATTTCCGTCGGCTTCGCAATAATTTATATCACAAATGCGCAACATTTCAAAACCGTCTTTTGTTGGAAAAAGAATTTTTTCCAACTTATTATTATTATAGATGTTCGGTACAAAGTCCATTTTGTTTAGTATTTATAATTAATAAAAACTGAAGGAGGTGCACCAGTCGGAATGCCTGCAATTTCAAAAATGGGGACAGTTTTTAAACTGTGATGAGGATTGGAGAAAAAATTAAAACTACAGTGTAGTAATTTTCATATTTATTTTTTAAGCGTTGCTATTTTTATTCTGAATACGTAATTATACTGCAAATGTACAACTAGGGTTTCGTATTAACAACTATTAATAAGCTTCTTTAATTGCCACAGCGCATTTTTGCCCATCAATAGCCGCAGAAACAATGCCGCCTGCATATCCGGCACCTTCGCCACAAGGATATAAACCTTTTATCTGCGGATGTTCGAGCGTTTCTTTATCTCTAGGAATGCGCACTGGCGAAGAGGTGCGAGATTCAACACCTACAATCACTGCTTCATTAGTAAGATAACCACGCATTTTGTTTCCAAATTCTTTGAAGCCAATTTGCAAACGCTTGCCAATAGATTCGGGCAGCAATGTATGTAAAGGCGCAGATTTTACGCCAGGTTGATAAGATGTATCAGGCAAAGAGTCAGAAATTTTATTAGTTACAAAATCCATTAATCGTTGTGCCGGTGCTGTTTGCGTTTGTCCGCCTGCTTTCCAAGCCATCTGTTCCAATGCCTGCTGATAACGTAATCCTTGTAACGCTCCGTATTGCTCATAATCTTTCAAATCCATTTGCTCGGTAGTAACTACTATACCCGAATTAGCAAACGGATTATTTCGTTTTGAAGGGCTCCAACCATTGGTAACCACTTCGCCCGGTGCAGTAGCGCAAGGTGCAATAATGCCACCCGGACACATACAAAACGAATACACACCGCGCCCCATCACTTGCTGTACCCAACTATAAGATGCTGCTGGTAAGTAATGCCGCTTGTTTTCCACCTCATTTGCAGTGCAATGATATTGAACAGAATCAATAAATGCCTGCGGATGCTCCACACGAACGCCCATTGCAAAGGTTTTAGATTCTATTAAAATGGTTTTAGAAAAAAGCAATTCAAATATATCTCTTGCACTATGTCCGGTTGCAAGTATTACGGAATCAGCAATAAAATCAGTAGTTGTATCGTTTTCTAAATCATTGCAAATAACTCCTTTTATAGCATTATTTTTTATTATAAAATCAATAAGATGTGTATTAAAATGTACCTCGCCACCATTATCAATAATTGTTTGGCGGATGGCTTCAATAATTTTCGGAAGTTTATTTGTGCCAATATGTGGGTGCGCATCTATCAATATACTTTCATCGGCACCGTGCGCAACAAATGTTTCGAGCACTTTATTAATATCTCCTCGTTTGATCGACCGGGTGTAAAGCTTACCATCCGAGTAAGTTCCCGCGCCACCTTCGCCAAAACAATAATTAGAATGTGGATGTACAATACCCAGTTTATTGATAGCAGCCAAATCTCTTCTTCTGCTTTTCACATCTTTTCCACGTTCAATAACTATTGGTTTTAACCCATTTTCAATTAACTGCAAGGCGGCAAATAATCCTGCTGGTCCGGCACCTATAATAATTACAGGTGGTTTGGAGGCAACATTGTTATAATTTATTTTATATGATGGCGAAGCAGGAGGTTGTTCATTAATATAAACTTCTAATTTTAAATTAATTTTTATGTTGCGCGAACGAGCATCAACAGAACGTTTTAAAATTTTCAGAAAAGAAATAGACGAAGGAGCAGTAAATAATTGTTCTGCCGCAATTACCTTTAAAGAGTCTATATTCGTTGCTTCTTCAGGCGAAACAATTAATTGTAATTCGTGTTTCATTTTAATTAAGGCACGTGTTTATCGTGCAAATATCATTTCAAATTAAATACTTCTTTACATAGATTTGTATATTCGTAAAGATTCGTTATTCGTACTCTATCCTTCAAAACAGAGCGAAACCAAAAAGATTTTGGAATTCAACCTGTCAATCGGATTAGAATACATTGTATTATCTTTTATTAAGAGGTTTTTGGTGCCAATGGTTAATTTAAATTCAATGGCAAATTTAAAATATTCTAAAAAGAAATCTGCGCCTGCACCTACTTCGTACGAATAATCGTCTCTTTGGAGCTTTACAATTTGCTCATTAGGGTCGGCACCGTTTTGTGTTTTACGTTTTGATGCTAAATCCAAACTATACCCTGCCCCGGCAAGCATATATGCTGCAAAGTTTTTTACGCGGGCAGAACGTAATTTTAAATCCAAAGGAAAGTTAAGAAAGGTAGATTCAATGCTTTTCACTTTCGTATATCTTGTTTTGTCCATAATTGTTGAATCGTACCACCCTTCGTAATAATATTGCAAGTTACGTTCGGCAAAAGAAAGGTTAGGAACAAAACGCAACGTTAGATATTTATGTAAACGTAATTCGGAAACGATGCCTAAGTTAAAACCAAGTTTAGGAATAGATTCGACCGTTTTAAGAGAATCAAAACGCTCAAAATGTTCAGAATTGTGAATAATAAAATTGGTTCGATTAATTCCTAGCGTGAAACCAAAATTCATTTTTTGGTTGTAATAATTGGTCAAATTACCCCTGTTATTAGGGTCTTGAGCTTTTGCTAGAATGCAAAATCCAACTAATAATAAAGTGATAAAATATTTAAGGAATGTTTTCAAAAGATATTTGTTTGAATAATAAACGCAATAAAACTGTTTTTATTGTGTTTTTTTGCAATAATAAATAGTTGCGATGCCAAAGGTAAGCGAAATTGCGTTAGCTTCCTTAAAACCTGCCTTTTTTAATATGAATAGAAAATCATCTCCATCTGGAAATGCTTTTACCGATTCAGGCAAATAAGTGTAAGCCGAATTATCTTTTGAGAATATTTTCCCTGCAAGTGGAGTAATGTATTTGAAATAGAAATTAAATATTTGTTTGATAGGAAACTTTCTTGGCTTCGAAAACTCAAGTATTACCAGCGTTCCATTTTTATTCAACACACGATAAATATCATTAATACCTTTCTCCAGATTCTCAAAGTTACGAACCCCAAAACCAATAGTTATAGCATCGAAACTATTATCCGAAAAAGGTAAGTTTTCCGAATCGCCCGATTTTAATTCAATGGTATTTTGTAACCCAAGTTTATTTATTTTCTCTCTCCCAAGTTTCAGCATCCCTTCCGAAATATCAACTCCGGTTATCTTTTCAGGATTTAGCTTTATTGCTTCAATAGCAAAATCTCCTGTGCCAGTTGCAATATCTAGAATGAATTTTGGTTGAGATTCTCGTAATAAATTAATTGCTTTCCGTCTCCAGCTTTTATGAATGCCCAATGAAAGCAACTGATTCAGGAAGTCATACTTAGGTGCAATGTTATCGAACATAGTTGCCACCTGTTCTTTCTTGCTGCTTTTACTATCCTTATAAGGAGTAACTATTGACAAAGGGGTTAGATATTAGATGTTGGATATTTGATATTATAGTTTCAATCTCACTGCTTCATCCAGCAATTGCTTTTTATCAATTGGCACTACACCCACTTTTTCGCAAACCAAACCACCAGCCAAGTTTGCAAGTGTTGCAGTTAATACAGGCGATAATTTTAAAGCTATACATAAGGCAGCAACACTTACCACCGTATCTCCAGCTCCCGAAACATCAGATATATTGCGAATATGAGCAGGTATCAATGTTTTTGTTTTAGCATTATGAATATAAATTCCTTTTTCTGAAAGAGTAATTAAAGCACTATCAATCTTTTGTTTTTTAATAAATCCATCTACTGCTTTACTTAATTCTTTACTATTATTATGGTCGAAGTCAAGCTTTAATCCTTCTTTTAATTCTTTCAAATTGGGCTTAAACAAAGTAACACCGATATACGCCATAAAGTTTTTCTTTTTCGGGTCCACCACAGTAGGTATGTTTTTTTGCCTTGCCAACGCAACAATCGAATTTATTAATTGCGGAGTAATAACCCCTTTATCATAATCTTCAAAAATAATTACATCCACTTTTTTTTTTGTAATTAATCTTCTGATAACAAGTATTAACGAATCCGTTTCCTTTTTATCAATATCCGTTTCAATTTCTTCATCCACTCTCAACATCTGATGATTACCACCAATAACGCGAGTTTTAACAGTAGTAATTCTATTGTTGCTTTTTAAAATCCCTGCCGCTGAAAGTTTTTGTTTCTTTAATAAATCAAACAACACTCTACCTCCGTCATCATTACCAATTACCGAACATAAAACAGGATTTGCTCCCATTGCCTGCACATTCAAAGCCACATTAGCAGCACCACCCAACCTGTTTTCTTTTTTATTCACCGCAACAATCGGCACAGGAGCTTCCGGCGAAATACGCGAAACATTTCCCCACATATAAGCATCAATCATTACGTCGCCGATTATAAGGACGTTGAGTTTATTAAACCTTTCAAAGGATTGTTTTATTGTTTTATTGTTATATTGTTGCATAACTATAAATATATATTAAGAAAGCTTTGCTAACGCCCCCCCAATCCTCTTCACCGCCTCTATCAATTTATCTTCCGATGTAGCGTACGAAAACCGCATACAATTATCATCCCCAAAAGCATCGCCCGACACAAGCGCAATATTGCCAACATCCAGCAAATACATACTCAAATCAAGCGAGTTTTTTATCTTATAATTCTCAAACCCCTTGCCGAAATAAGATGAAATATCCATAAAAATATAAAACGCACCATCAGGAATGTTTGTTTTAATGCCAGGTATTTCTTTTAATAAACCTAACACCAAATCTCTACGTTTTTTAAATTGCTTACACATTTCCACCGTTACCTTAGGGTCGGCTTTTACTGCCGCCAAAGCTGCCATTTGCGAAATAGAAGAAGTGCCTGATGTAAATTGTCCCTGCATTTTTTCGCACGCATCACTAATCCATTTCGGCGCACCTATATAACCAATCCTCCAACCCGTCATTGCAAACCCCTTGGAAACACCATTTACAGTAATTACCCTATCATAAATAAAATCAAACTGCGCAATACTCTCGTGTTTCCCCACAAAATTAATATGCTCATAAATCTCATCAGAAATAATATATAAATCCGGAAACTCCACAACCACCTCCGCAATCGCCCTCAACTCCTCCTTAGTGTATACCGACCCAGAAGGATTGCAAGGCGTACTAAAAACAATCATCTTGGTTTTCGGAGTAATCGCTTTTCTTAATTGTTCAGCAGTAATCTTAAAATTCGACTCAATACCAGTCGCCAACGTTACTGGAATCCCCTCCGCCAATTTTATCGTCTCAATATAACTAACCCAATACGGAATCGGCACTATCACCTCCTCTCCCGGATTCACCAAACTCAAAATCGCATTCGCAATAGATTGTTTTGCACCCGTCGAAACCACTATCTGGTCAGCCGAATACGTCAAATCATTATCCCGCTTAAATTTTACTGATATCGCTTTCCTCAAATCCAAATACCCCGCCACAGGCGTATAATGAGTAAAATTTTTATCAATCGCCTCCTTCGCCG
>CAILDT010000867.1 GCA_903833025.1 uncultured Bacteroidota bacterium
TTATCTTCCATGTTTATTATTTATTTTTCGTAATGAATCATTCTTGCGCTCTAGCTTGACGTTTAATAGGTATATTTGCAACAACAACTTCTCTCTCCGACTTTTGTCCGTTGCATATATATCGTTTTCTGTCGCGCAATCTTTATATAAAATCTTAAATTTTTCAGTTATCTTCTGCTGTTCAATTATTGTGCGCAAATAACTCGCATTATCTACATTCGCATCTTTTACCCCCAATTTGTACGAAAGTATCATAAACCCAAATGTTACAAGCCCAGTCAGTATTCCTAACGATACTTTTTCTACAAATGGCATATGTCATTTGTTTTCGCTTTTCTGTTGCAATTCTACCCAATCTTTTATATAGTTTATGTCCTCCCGAATGTACCGAATATCGGTTTTGATTTCCATGTTGTTTACATCATGGGCATTTAACCTTTGGTCTTGAATATCATTACGGGCTCTGCTTTCCGACCCCTCCGATTTCATTATTAAACTACCTGCCCAACAAACAACAGCAACTGCTATCGAAGTAAGGAGTGTTGTCCAATTAATCGTTATACTAGGCTTCTTCGGTGGTGTCATCTTCTTTCGGAAGATTGTTTAATACGTCTTGATAAGCCATAATAGCCCCCTCACAAGCATTTGCATTTGCTAAATGTTGTTGTTTCTGTGCTGTCAATTCAGCAATTTTTTTTTCTAATTGTTCTTTTTTCATATCTTCGTTAAGTTTAATTTATTTATTATTAGGTTGATTATATACTCATCATCTTGCGCCCAAGTATCAAACTCTTCATCGCTTATCTCGGTTTCCCCTCCTACTACCCACTCGTTATCAACAGAGGTTATATCCCATTTGATTATCTTATTAATTCCTCCTACAACATACGGGTTGATGTTTAATGATATATACTCGCCATTCGGCTTTGATAATATTTGTATTGGTGCTATTTGTGTTCTCATGTTATTTTATTTTTATGACCATGCTCCGGGAAGTATTCCACCTTTCCATGCTCCATTATATACATACATTTTATTATTGGTTGTATCGTAAATTAATGCCACTTTTCCTGTATATGCTGTTGGCACTCCTGTTGGAGTCCCTGCACAGGTAGGTATATAGGCAAAACCATTAGTTGCATTTGTAGCAAGTGCTGCCTCTGCTCCTAATACAACACTTCCTAAACCACTTATCCTCATTTTTTGTGTCATTGCTGTTCCTGCACTTTGGGTAAGCAATATTAAATCACCAGCCTCTGAACCTGCTGTGTTTGTTAGGTTTGTAAGTTGTATTGAAGCCCTTGCGATTTGCCGTGTTCCGTTTGCAGCAGAAAAAACAAAGCCATTTTGCGTAACATCATATTCCCACCCCAAAACACCAGCAGTAGTTAAACCATTTGGACAAAGAGATATTTGAGCAACCAAATCACTTCCACCATTTGTAGTGCGATATTTTGATTGTATATTCGAATTTCCAATTGACAATATTTGATTCGTGCTTGCGCTGCCTGCGTACAATGCGTTGCTAACAAGTGCATTGTTGAATGTAACTGTTGATGTAAAACTTGGACTGTTTGATAAAAGGGGAACGGTGCCAGTTGCATCAGGAAAAGTAATTGTTCTTGTAGAAGTAGGCGTTCCTGTAATTTTAAAGTATGTGGTAGCGTAAGTTCCGCTTCCGAATAAATACAAATCTCTGAAAGGGGTTGCTGTTGCACCTAAATCTACTCCCGTTTGCGCCAACAAACTTGTGTTGATACTTACCGAAGCAAGGTTACTTAATGCTGTATTTGCCCCGCTTCCTGCCGCCCCCCAA
>CAILDT010000868.1 GCA_903833025.1 uncultured Bacteroidota bacterium
AACCATATAATTGGTGAATGTTGATTGTTAACTGCAGATTGAATTCTATTAAAAATATCCTTTCTGCCACTAGTCCAAAGCTTTGCTTTCTGACTAAATAAAGAAGCAACTTTTATGGCAAATAAATAAAGATAAATGGAAAGGTTGTATAGAAACTGCATTTGTTAAGTTTAATACTTAGCTAAACTTAGAATTAATGAGTATAAAAATCAGCAGGTGGTTTTTTATACAATGGTAAAATCCACGTAATTCTGGCACCATATAATATATCCAACCTCTTTTGAGTGTCCTGCCGCATTTCGTCATAGTTATAGCTTCTTCGGCATTGCGTGAAACCCTGCATGCATTCCAATCCAAAGTAAATATTAGCCAAGCGGTTATTACTCAAATATAAATAACCAAGATTTTCGCTTAACAAAAACCCATTTGTCAATCGGTCGTACCCTTTTTTATATTGTTTATCAAGCTGCGGGACATTGTTACCAATAGTTTCAATACGTATTTTATGCTGAAGAAAACCGAAACCCATATTAAAAACAATACCTGAATTAGGGTTTGGTTTTTTAAAATGAAACATATATCCAATTGTTCCCTGTACTGTAAATCCTCGTTCCCAAGTACGTACGTCAGCTATTCCTCCATTTTTATCAATTATATAACCTTCCGGTGTAGAAATATTTGCAAACATGTTCTCCTTCACTTCCCTTCCGAAAATATAACTGCCGTTTATCCCTAACATAAAATACGATTGGCTCTTAAAATCAACATTTAATTGAATAGACGAACTATTACCAAATCTTTTAACCAAATCTCCTCCAGCCAATTGGTAACCATACGAAACTCCAACCATTGGTGTATATATAGAAGAATCCTTAACACTTACTTGGGCATTTAAAGAATTAATTAACAAACAACAAATTAATGGTATATAGATTTTTTTCATAGCAATAAAGTGCCCAAATGTACGACTTTTATAACTATACAGCAGAGGATTTACAAGAACCTTGTTTGTATATTTTTACTATATTCGCGTCCTTAAATAAAGCAGAATAAAAAATGGAAAAGATAATGAAGAAAATAGCAATGGTTGACTTGAAAAGTCAATACGAAAAAATAAAACCCGAAGTGGATGCGGCGATACAAAATGTGCTTAGTAATACTGCATTTATTAATGGTCCGGAAGTAAAAGAATTTCAAAAAGAACTGGAACAGTATCTTGGAGTTAAGCACGTAATACCTTGTGCCAATGGTACGGATGCTTTGCAAATAGCAATGATGGCGTTGGATTTGAAGCCCGGCGATGAAGTAATAACAGCCGATTTTACGTATGTGGCTACAGCCGAAGTAATAGGTTTATTAGGATTGAAACCGGTTTTAGTAGATGTTATTCCTGATACTTTCGACATTGATGTAAAAGCCATTGAAAAAGCAATAACCACGAAAACAAAAGCGATTGTACCTGTTCATCTCTTCGGACAATGTGCCAATATGGAAGCGATAATGGCATTGGCAAAAAAACATAATTTATATGTGATTGAAGATACCGCACAAGCCATAGGTGCTGATTATTTATATACCGACGGGACGAAAAAGAAAGCCGGAACAATTGGAACTGTAGGTTGTACATCCTTTTTCCCTTCCAAAAATCTTGGATGTTATGGTGATGGAGGAGCATTATTTACCAACGATGATGCACTTGCCGCAAAGATTAGAATTATTGCCAATCACGGACAAACAGCAATGTACATTCACGATTTGATAGGTGTTAATTCTCGTTTGGATAGTATTCAGGCCGCAATTTTGAGAATAAAATTACGCCAGTTAGATAATTATTGCGCTTCACGAAACAAAGCGGCAAGCTATTATGATAAGGCATTTGCAAATAATCCGAAATTAAAAACTCCACAACGCGCAAAATATTCCAATCACGTGTTTCATCAATATACATTGCAATTAAACGGTGTTGATAGAAATGGTTTGCGCGAATATTTAACAACAAAAGAAATACCAGCAATGATATATTATCCAATTCCATTGCATTTGCAAAAAGCATATTTGGATGAAAGGTATAAAGCAGGAGATTTTCCCATAACCGAAAAGCTTTGCGAATCTGTAGTTTCGTTGCCTATGCACACAGAGTTAGATGAAGAAACTTTAAAATATATAACAGATTCCGTTTTGGAATTTGTAAATAAATAATTGTTTCGTTTTCAAATCAACAAATTTTCAAATTAGATAAATGAATATAGCAGTAGTAGGAACAGGATACGTAGGATTAGTTACAGGCACTTGCCTTGCAGAAACAGGCAATCACGTTATTTGTGTTGACATAGATAAAGAGAAAGTAAAAAAAATGCAGGCAGGCATTGTGCCAATCTACGAACCACATTTGGATGTTTTGTTTGAAAGAAATATCAAACAAGGACGATTAACCTTTACGACTAATTTGGAAGAAGCGATTGACAAAGCTAAGATTATTTTCCTTGCTTTGCCCACTCCTCCAGGCGAAGATGGCTCTGCTGATTTGAGATATATACTCGGAGTTGCAGATGATTTAGGTAAAATAATTAAGGATTATAAAGTAATTGTAGATAAAAGCACTGTGCCTGTAGGTACAGCCGAAAAGGTACGTTTAGCAGTTGCAAAGAATGCTAAAGTGGATTTTGATATTGTTTCCAATCCTGAATTCTTACGTGAAGGTTTTGCTGTTGATGATTTTCTTAAACCTGATAGAGTAGTTATTGGTTCTTCCTCTGAAAGAGCAAGAAAAACAATGGAGGAACTTTATAAACCTTATGTTCGTCAGGGAAATCCTATAATCTTTATGGATGAAAAGTCTGCTGAATTGACTAAGTATGCTGCAAATGCTTTTCTTGCAACCAAAATTACGTTTATGAATGAGATAGCCAACCTTTGCGAAAAGGTAGGAGCAGATGTAGATGCGATTCGTATGGGTATTGGAAGTGATGATAGAATTGGAAAACGTTTTTTATTTCCCGGAATAGGTTATGGTGGAAGTTGTTTTCCGAAAGATGTGCAAGCATTAGCAAAATCGGCATCAGAAGTAAATTATGATTTCAAGATATTGGAAGCTGTAATGGATAT
>CAILDT010000869.1 GCA_903833025.1 uncultured Bacteroidota bacterium
CAGAATCTTCCTGACCACCATTTGATAATTACGTATCAGGGTAACAATGCGGGAACAAATCCAATGATAGATGATTATTTTAAAGGGTACGATTCTAGAAAATATCCTTATAATCTTGCTCCTGCTCTTCTTGCACATTCTGGTGCAAATCCTCAAACTTTTTTTAATTTCACCAGTTCGCCTACCAATTTAAATCCATCGGTTACCGATAATAGAACGGCCATATCGTATATAGAATTAAAATATCCTCACCAACCTGATTTGGAAGGTAACAATAGTTTCTTAATGTATATTCCTAATGCGCCAGGAGGTCAACTAAAATCTAATTATACTTTTAGTAATTTTTCTGCAATAGGTGCAGTTCATATTTACGATTTAAGTAATGCTAAACGTATTGATGTTATTCCAAGTGGAGCTTCTTTTAAAACTCTAATACCAAACAGCCCAAGTGGTGGTGAAAAAAAATGCTACATAACTTCCGATGGAAACATTGCTCACATTACTTCTCTTTTACCAGTTACTCCAACTGCTCAATTTACAGACTTCTCTGTCAACACTCCTGATTCAGCATTTATAATTATTGCAAATAAAAAATTAATGTCATCTGCCATTAATTACAAAACCTATAGGAGTACAAGTGCAAACGGTGGACATCACAATGTCATTCTTGCTGATATTGATGAATTATACGACCAGTTTGCTTATGGTATTGTAAAAAGCCCTTTATCAATAAGGGGTTTTTGCGCGTATTTACTTTCTCTGCCGGTTGTTCATCCACACAATTTATTTCTTTTTGGTAAAGCAATTCACTTGCGAAAATGCAGAAATATTTACACTTATGATTATGGTAATTATGCCGTTAATTACGCAAATTGTTTGGTTCCTTCTTTCGGAAATCCTTCCAGCGATAATTTATTTACTTCCGGTTTGCAGACTATTCCTTTATTGGGGCCTGCAATACCTACCGGACGTCTTGCAGCACTTAACACTGCAGAGGCAGATGATTATTTGCAAAAAGTAATTGAATTTGAAATGATAGGACAAGCCGACTGGAAAAAACAAGTACTGCATTTTGGTGGTGGTTCTACCATACCCGAACAACTTGCATTTAAAAGTTATTTAAACAAATTCAGAGATACTATTCAAAATGTATTTTATGGTGCCAACGTAAAAAGTTTTTTCAAAACAACTTCCGCTCCTATTCAAATCAATACTTCTGATACTTTGCGTCAGATGATTGATGCTGGTGTTTCCATTATGACATTCTTCGGGCACGCCTCAGGTCAAGGTTTCGACCAAAGTTTAGATGATATTAATACCTACAATCCTGCCCCAGGGCATTATCCTTTTCTGCTTGCTAACTCTTGCTATGCAGGTGATATTCACGCTCCGTATGGTAGTTCAAGTGAAACATTTGTACTTACTGGTCATAAAGGAATGATTGCTTATCTGGGTTCTACAGGTTTAGGAGTACCAGCTAATCTTAGTTTTTATTCTTCTGAATTATACGCTCAAATTGCAAGAAAAAATTATGGAAAAACCATAGGTAGTTCCATTCAAAATACAATAACCGCGGTGCAGGCAAATCCAAATGGGTATCATTCCATTCTTGATACCAATACTGCTATGGAAATGACCCTCCACGGAGACCCTGCTTTACGCATTAGTCCGGGTGCTAAGCCTGATTATAAAATAACTGCCAACGATGTGTACTTCGATTTTTCTCCTGTAGATTCTTTTATTGTTCGTATTGTAAGAACTAATTTGGGCGAAGCCACAAACGAAAAAAGTTTTATGCAGTTGGTTCGTACTTACCCTAACGGAACTACGCAGCAAACAAGATTGCTCTATAATAAAGAACCACATTATCAGGATACCATTACTTATAAGTTAGCTATTGATAGTGCCGGTACAAGTGGTGTAGGACTAAATAAATTTTATGTAGTGTTGGATAAAAACAACACTGTAAGCGAATTAGATGAAACAAATAACAATACCGGAGAGATTGATGTATTAATTAATGGTGGCGATATTGTTCCGGTATATCCTTATGAGTTTGCAATTGTACCCACTGATACCATTACTTTAAAGGCATCTACTGCCGACCCGCTTGCTCAATCAAGACGTTATATTTTCCAGATAGATACTACAGACCAGTTTAACAGTGGCTTAATGAGAAGTGTTTCTATTGTTTCTGTAGGTGGCGTTGTGAAATGGAATCCATATTCAGCGGGGTTCCCTAAATTCGACAATATACCGCTTCATCCTGATAGTACAGTTTTCTACTGGCGTGTTAGTCCTGATTCTACCAGCGCAACAAATAAATATAAATGGCGTAACAGTTCGTTTCAATACATACATCAAAGTTCTGCGGGATGGGAGCAGGCGCACTTTTTACAGTTTAAAAATGATGGTTATCAATACGTGCATTTTAACCGACCTGGAAGAAAGTTTGATTTTGCTAATAACTTAAAAGCTCTTCAAGTGGTTAACGGTATGCTTTGCTGTATTCTTTATTCTGATGTGGCATTTAAAGTTGACGGTGTAATTCAATATGTTTCTGGTTGGACAGGTTATGACCCAGGTATGACTTTTGCCGTATTCGACCCTCTTTCTTTTAACGAAATGCCAAGTATTGATGATAGTGTTCCTCCATATGGTCATTATGGAAACATTACTGGCGGATCTGGCGGAGTACACGAAGCTGCATTTGATTTCTCTCTTGATAGTGTTCAAGGGAGACAAACAATGACTAATTTTATCAATAACCATATACCTAATGGTTATTATGTCTTAGCTTATAATCAAGGTGCTTCTTCTCCAATTAGCCAGTTTGAACCAAGTGCGCGTACTGCATTTCAAACAAAATTAAACAGTACACGCATAACTTCATCTAGCATAACCGTACCCGATGACCGCGCTTATATTTTATTCACAAAAGTAGGTTCAGGTCAATCAAGAGAAATAATTGGCGATTCTCTTGATTCGCATATTTATTTAGATACTGCCGTAAATACTAACTGGACGCAAGGTTACATCGCATCCCCGGTTATTGGTCCTGCTGCACCAAATGCCAATGCGTGGCATTCCTTTCATTGGAGATGGAGAACATTAGATGGTGGTTCTTCTGCCGATAGCATTGTTATTCGACTTGTGAAAATAAGATATGATGGTGTTCAGATTACTGACCCTACCGTTTTTACCAAAGATTCACTCGATGTAATGGATTTATCTCATTATGTTGATGCAAGAACATATCCAAATATTCAGTTGTATGCGTATATGAAAGATGATATTTTGCATACTCCTCCGCAACTGAAACGCTGGCAAGTAAATTACGACCCTGTGCCCGAATGTGCCATCAACCCTGCTTTAGGAGTTTCCTATATTTCTGCAACAACTGTTCAGGAAGGTGATATTTTTAGTGTCCGATTACCTATTCAAAATATCGGAAGCATTAATTTCGATACTCTTCCTAACGGCAATAACCGTTTATTGGTTACTCAATGGGTTGTGGATGCTAATGGCAATATTCATCATTTCCCTGATAAATTAATTAAAGAACCTTTTTTACCTAATCAAGTAATTATGGATACTGTTTCTATCCGAACTTTTGATTCTGTTCGATTTAAAGGCAATAATGCGTTGTGGGTGGAGGTGAATCCGGTAAACAAACCACGTTCTCAACCCGAACAATATCACTTTAATAATATTGTTCGTATTCCTTTTAAAGTGCAGGGCGATAGAACAAATCCGTTACTGGATGTTACTTTCGACGGGGTACATATTTTAAACTCCGACATTGTTTCGGCGAAGCCGAATATTTTAATTAAGCTGAAAGATGAAAATCAATTTCTTGCTTTGAATGACACCAATGCTTTTCATATCTTTCTGCAAAGCCCTGGTTCCAGCACTGCCAAGCGTATTTGGTTCGGACAAGTAATGTCGTTTATTCCGGCGGTGTTGCCTAATAATAGTTGCAAAATAAATTATACTCCCGCTTTAACACAAGACGGAACGTACCAATTAATTGTTCAGGCAAAAGATATTTCCAACAATCAATCGGGCGCAATAGATTTTAAAATAAATTTTGAAGTAATAAATAAAGCAACCATTACGG
The DNA here is from genome assembly GCA_903833025.1 of uncultured Bacteroidota bacterium. Taxonomy (GTDB): domain Bacteria; phylum Bacteroidota; class Bacteroidia; order 2-12-FULL-35-15; family 2-12-FULL-35-15; genus 2-12-FULL-35-15. The sequence continues at coordinate 4,121 of CAILDT010000869.1, forward strand.
AGGTGATGAATTATCCCAATCCGTTTTCTACCGCCACGCATTTTGTGTTTACGTTAACTGGTTCTCAGATCCCTACTAATTTTAAAATTCAGATTATGACCATCACCGGAAAGGTGGTGCGCGAAATTTTTCAGGATGAAATTGGTTTTATTCACGTAGGGCGAAATGTTACCGATTATGCCTGGGATGGCAGAGACCAATATGGCGATAAACTTGGAAACGGCGTGTATTTATATAGAGTGATTACCAAACTTAATGGCGATGATATTGAACACCGCGACACCGATGCCGACCAGTATTTCAAAAAAGGGTGGGGCAAAATGTATTTGATGCATTAGGGTTAACTCTTCGCTTTCAGACCCCAAAAACCACTTTTCTATACCTTTTTTCGACTTTTGAACCTGTTTTTCTTGATTTTCGACCTATAAATTAAAAGCAACAGGTCAATTATTTTGAGTTGCGGAACTCTTCCACAAGGTTTCGGAACTTCTCCACAAGGTTGCGGAAGAGTTCCGAAACTCAAATTATTTGAAATTTATCTTGTAAAGTAAATACCGCTCATTATTATTAACCCAGTTTGGCTTTTCGTTTTGGAATAATAATGTGGTTTCAACGGTGCTGTCAGAAATTGGAGCAAGTGGTTCGCTCACTAATAATAAAGTTTCTGTTTTATATTTTTCTTTTATTCTGCTGATGATTTCTTCGGAAGATAAATTTTCATTTTTGATAAAAACAGAATCAGTAATCATAAAAGTTTGGTGTTTTTTTATTTCTACACTCCATAATTTTGTTTTTGGCAAATAAGCCGCCACCGAAACCGACCAGCATTGATAGGTTGCAATTGCTTTATTTTCGACATTATACTGATTAATAAAATTTGCCATTTCGGCTGCGCCAGAATAATTTGATGAGTATTCTTTTCGGATACTGCTGATGCCAAATATTGAATTTACAATTAAACATAAAACCAAAAATATATTGAACGAAGTTTCAATATCGGCATAATTTATTTTGTTGCCGAACGTTTTACTTAATACATTTTCTTTCTCTTGATAATATTCTTTTATCCAAAGAGAGAGAATAATAAATACTAATATCATTCCATCATACCGCCAATAACCCGATGCTTTGGTAATAAAAACATAAAACACCCACGATAACGAAATAAATAAAAAGAAAAACACTTTTTGTTTTTTAATTATTGAAACAAAAAACAAACACAAACAGATTAAGAAAAACAACGGAGTTTTTAATTCCTCAAAATTATTATCAATAGGTATAAAAGCATTTTTGATACTTGTTAATATTGTCCGGATGGATTCGGAATTTAAGTGAGGCAAATATCCAGTTGGCAACGTAGCATCTATTTGCGAGTTTGAAGAAGGTACTAATTGAAGAACTGTAACTACTATTCCACAAAGCATTATAGTAAGAGGAATAAACACTGAAGTGATTTTATTCTTTTTTATTTCAGCAAAATAAATTATGGTTAAAGCCAATGCAGCACCAAAGCCAAGTAAATGGCAATTGAAAAGTAGAAAAATAAATACAGCATATCTTTTCGGATTTGTAAATCGAGAAGAATAATAAGTCGCAATTAGAAATAGAAATAAAATAGTAAGTATATAATCTGTTGCAATAGCACCATATTCGAACAACATATAATAGGAGAAAACAAAAAATAGTTTGATAAATTTATTTAATGGAGCTTTAAATAAAAACAATCCTGAAGTAAAAACAACAATAACCAAATGGATAACTTGCATTGCGAAATAAGGAAAACCAAGTTTCACAAACGGAAATAAAATTAAATACCACAAACATAAATGCCCCTGTGCACTGAGTATGGAAAATATACCGTGAAGATTAAGGTCGCGCACAATAAGCCAAGTTTCTGCTTCATCGCGCCACGCTTCGTGATTTAATACTGCAATAAAAGTGAGGATGGAATAAAATAATAAAACACACCATAAAAGAAGTGC
>CAILDT010000870.1 GCA_903833025.1 uncultured Bacteroidota bacterium
CCGATCTCGATTTATGGAATTGGTTATAATTTTTCGACACAATAAATAAAACCAACAATGAAACTGCTAAACAAAACAAGTGTTTATTATTTATTGTTTGCATTGCCTGTCTTTGCAATCTGTGCGGGCGTACTTTATTATTTTGTTTCTTCTCAAATTATAAATAGTTTGGACGAATCGCTGGCAAAAGAAAAGGCAACGATTGAACTTAATTTAAAAAAAGGAAATCTGGTTCACGATATGGATAATGAGGTAACGTTGATTCCAATTAATTCAAAAAACATTTCTCCTAAAATTTATTTTTCTGATACTTTGATTTACGATTCTACGGAAGTAGAACTGCTGCCTTACAGATTATTAAAGGGAAATGTAAGTGATGGAAAAATAAATTATGCAATTACTATTCGTACTTCACATATTGAATCGGACGATTTAATTAAGAGTATTTTGTATCCGGTTTTGTTTCTTTTTGTTTTGCTGTTAGTTGGTTTTTTCTTGATTAATTATTTTATTTCGAAACGACTTTGGAAGCCGTTTTATAAAACGTTGGATAAATTAAATAGTTATAACATTGCGGAAACAGTTATTAAATTTGAAGCAACAACTGTTAATGAATTTACTGAACTTAATACTGTTTTAAATAAAATGACAGAGAAAATACATAACGATTATGTGAGTCAAAAACAATTTATAGAAAACGCGTCGCACGAAATACAAACTCCGCTTGCAGTTATAAAAAGTAAAATTGAATTGCTGATACAATCTACTTCGCTTTCGGAAAAAGATATGGAAATTATTCAATCGGTTTATAATGCAAGTAATAAGTTATCTTCTTTAAATAAAGCGTTACTATTGCTTTCTAAGATTGAGAACAATCAGTTTAAAGATTCGGAAGAGATAAATATAGAAACACTTATTGAAAAAACGTTGTTGAATTTTGAAGAGATGATTTCTTTAAAAAATATTCGTGTTGAAAAAGATTATCAATCGGAAGTGAATTATAAAATGAACGCTACACTTGCCGATATACTTATTACGAATATAATTCAAAATGCAATAAGGCATAATGTTAAGGATGGTTTTATTTCGGTGTTATTAAAAAATAATTCAATTATAATTTCTAATTCGGGGGGTGCTTTAACTTCTGAAACATCAGAACTATTTCAGCGATTCAGAAAAAGTGAATCGTCGGCTGAATCGATTGGTTTGGGGTTGGCGATAGTAAAGGAGATAGGTGATAGGTATAAAATTAGTATTGATTATAGGTATTCGTATGGGGTGCATTGTATTGAATTGGACCTCACCCCCAGCCCCTCCCCTTGAAAAAAAGGGGAGGGGTGCCAATGTGTAATGTTTATTTGAAACATTAATCTATTTTTGCAATCATTAACTTATAGAAGAGTGAGCAAAAAATTATTTATTTCTATCTTCATTTTATTTATTTCACTCTTTAGTTTCGCAGGAGACCAGGATACTAATTATGTGCAAAAGTTTTCGAACATATTTGCCATAAAACCGTCTTTAAACTTTAATGGATTTGTTTATACCATCACGCCAAGAAATAATGATGCTTTTACTTCACAGCAACTAAGGGATGCGAGAGTGCTTTATTCTCCTTATATAACGCCTGCTTTGGGTATTTCGTTAAACATAATGGGAATAGGTGCTTCTTACTCTTTCAGATTAAAAAATGATTTTGGTGATACGGTAGGGCACGCTACTTCTAGCTTTCAGTCGTTCTCGATGAATATTTATAAAAACAAATTCGGCTTTGAAGCGTACTATCAAGATTATAGGCGATTTTATTATCACTACCTCGGCGACCAAAATTTATTTCATAATTATAACAGTGATATAAGGGCATATCAATGGGGTGCTAACGGGATTGTGCTTTTTAATGGAAAACGGTTTTCGTATAATGCAGCTTTCAATCAAACCGAATTGCAGAAAAAAACTTCACATTCGATGTTGTTAATGTTGTCGTTAAAATACAATGAAATAAAAAGTGATACGTTAATTCCTAATGCGGTAAAGCACTATTACGTGGATTATCAAACGTTGGAACGAAATAGAAATTATGCTATTCTGCTTCATTTAGGTTATGCTTTTAACCTTACGAAAAAAGGTTTTTATTTTTCAACGGCTGTGTTAGCAGGAGTTGGAGCGCAATTGCAAACCTATACTTTTCCGAGTGCCAACTCCACTGCAAAAATTGCATTCCCATTAAGCGCAAGAGCCAAAGCAAGTATGGGGTATAACGGGAAGGTGTTTTTTAGTGGCGTATTTGCCAATTATGATATTATGCAAACTGCAATACGACCAATGAAAACGCAACAAATGATTTATAATTATGGAGTGTATGTTGGGTTGAGAGCTGTTAAATATTCGAAAACAAAGGGGCAATTGAAAGCAGAAAAAAAGCAACAGCGATTGGCAGCAAAAGAAGCGAAGAAAAAAGAGGAAGAAGAAAAGAAAAAGGCAGAAGAAGAAAAAAGAAAGTTGGAAAAAGAACAGAAAAAGGCAAAGAAAAAAAAATAAAACCACCCCTACCCCGCCTTAAAAAAGGAGGGAGATATAAATTTATTGTTTGTCTGATAAATCTTCTAAACAGAAAAGAATAAACGTAGAAATAACTGGCAACAACAAACCAAACACAAACCATAATTTAGGATTCCTGCCCATCCGGTTTGCCATTCGGGAAGTAATAATAGGAATACTTAACAAGAACATTATTCCTA
>CAILDT010000871.1 GCA_903833025.1 uncultured Bacteroidota bacterium
ACCCGATTTTATTTCAATCGCTCCCGTCCCCTGCCACATCACTTCATTCAATCGTTTCAAGGCACTCTCAATTAATTCTTCTTCGGTCGCTTCTCTTACTTTCTTTGCAGAATTTAATATTCCACCTCCTCTGGCAAATATCTCTTCGTAAGTCAAACCGTTTATCCTATCTACAAATTCTGTTTCTCTACTTCCTGCATATACTATATGAGTATGACTATCGCAATAACTCGGCATCACTAATTTATTGGTGGCATCTATCACTGTTAAATTTGTCCAGTCGGCAATACCTTCCCAATCGTCCATTTTACCAAACCCAACAATTTTATCATCTTCAATAGCAAGCCACGCATCATCAATACAGTTAAGATGTTTCATATCCTGCCCTGAAACTTTTAATTTCGGCTCGTCTTCTGTTTGAACCAATTGTTTTATATTTTTAATCAGGATTTTCATCTTCTTAATAAGGGTGAAAGATAGTAATTTGTATAACCTTGCTTAGTAGCCAAAAAGTAAAAATAGTAACATACAAGGGTTGATAAGATTAATTCCTCCTGTACGTTCTAATCTTACCCTTCAACTTTTCTTTCTGAGAGGCACTTCCAAGGTTTACTTTTTTATTCTTCTCCTTCTTCTCGTGAAAAGCAGCACCCGGCACATAATTATCTTTCCCTTTCTTCTGTTTTATTTTATCAATCATCTTTGGAATCTCATCATCCGTCAACACTTTCGATACTACTACACTTTCAGGCATTGCTTCGTAAGGTATCGCCTTGTTCATCATCATCTCAATAGCCACCTGAAACTCCAACTCGGCATTATTAATAAAAGTTATCGCCACTCCATCTTTGTTTGCTCTTCCCGTTCTGCCTATCCTGTGTATATAATCTTCGGGTGTTTCGGGTGTATCAAAATTAATAACGTGGGTAACATCAGTAATATCCAAACCACGCGCTACAACATCTGTTGCAACTAATACACGTTTTTTCCCTTCGTGAAACTGTTTCAAACTATTAATCCTTGCTGTTTGCGAAAGATTAGAATGAATTACAATAACCTCCTCCGGAAACCTTAATTTCAAAGTATCAAACAAACTATCAGCAAGTTTTTTAGTACCCACAAACACAAGCACTTTACTAAGTGAAGCATCATTTTTCAATAAATATTCGAGCAAATTAACTTTGGTATTAAAGTTAGGAACGTGATAACAAACCTGAACAATTTTCTCCAGCGGAGTACCGTGTGGAGCAACTTCTACTTTTTGCGGCTCATAAAAATACTTTGCAATCACGCCTTCTATCTCTTCATTCATTGTTGCCGAAAACATTAAATTCTGACGTTTTGCAGGCAGCGACTCCAAAAAAATTAATAATGGCTGACGAAAACCCAAACTCAACATTTGGTCCACCTCATCAATTACCAATTGCCTAATATCTTTCAACCTCAAAATACCTGTGAGCGATAAATCCACCAATCTGCCTGGAGTAGCCACTATAATATCCACGCCATTATACACTAATTGTTTCTGTGTATTAATATTAGTTCCTCCATAAATAGCCACAAACCGAATGCTTGTATAAGTACTCAACTTCTCAATCTCCTTCGCTATCTGCAACACCAACTCACGAGTAGGCACCACAATAAGCACCCTCGGATGCCGCTGTTCGGAATATTTTAACTGACGGAGAATGGGCAACAAATAAGCAAACGTTTTCCCTGTGCCTGTCTGCGCAATACCAATAACATCCTTGCCCGACATAATTATAGGAAACGCCATTACCTGAATGGGCGTTGGTTCAATATACCCTAAATCATCCAGCGAACTTATTAATGCTTTACTTAAATTTAATTTTTCGA
>CAILDT010000872.1 GCA_903833025.1 uncultured Bacteroidota bacterium
TCAACAACTAAGCTTAGAAGCTTGAAGCGTAGTCAAAAGTAATGTATTATGGAACCCAGCTAGGTGCGAAGTCATGAGCGCACCGAAAAGAGTTAACCCTTCTCCTGCTGGAAGTTCCTTTAAGGGTGTTTAAAAAGCGGTACACAATATGGCAAACCCATGGTTTAGACTCTATTCAGAGTTCGCACACGACCCCAAAATTCAAATGCTTTCAGAGGCTATGCAAAGACGCTACGTCATGCTTTTATGCCTTAAATGCAGTGAAATACTTGAAACGTTACATGAAACAGAGATTGCGTTTCAGTTGCGTTTAGATGAGGCGCAATTGTTAGAAACAAAACAATTGTTTATAAGCAAAAATTTCATTGATAAACATTGGAATATTTTGAATTGGGACAAACGTCAATTTGTCTCAGACTCAAGCACCATGCGGGTTCGAAAGTATCGAGATAAAAAGAAACAACCAAGTAACATTGATGAAACGTTACAGAAACGTCCAAGTAACGCTATAGATACAGAAGCAGATACAGATACAGATAAGAAACAGAATAGTAAGCGTGGCTTGCGCCTCGCCAATGATTGGGTTTTGCCAGAAGAATGGGAATATTGGGCTAACAAGGAAAGGCCTGATTTAAATGCCATCCAAGTAGCAGACCAGTTTAAAGATTTTTGGTGTGCTAAGCCTGGCAAAGATGGGGTGAAATTGGATTGGGCAGCTACATGGCGTAATTGGGTGAGAAACCAAAAAGCACCAAAGATGAACCCTGCTGACATTGTGAGGCTCACTGTTGCACCATCCAACTTACCCGATCCTGCATTGGAAAAGATTAAAGCAGACGAAAAGAAAGCTGCACCTATGCCTGACCATATAAGACAAGCAATGGAAGCATTAAGGCGAAAAGCATGAATAAAAATGACATCATTTGCATGGCAGTTGAAGCTGGATGGGATGCCCAAGATGCTGAATTTGATATCCGAATAAAAGCTTTTGCTTCTTTAATTGCAGATTTTGAAAAAGAAAAGTGTATACAAAAACTTGAACAAGAATCAAAAAGAAGAAAAATAGAATCATTGAAAGCTGAAAAAATAAATAAATATAAATTAAACAATGAAGCTATAGGTTTTTGGTGGGCAGCTAAATTTTTAATTGTTGGAGAAAAGCATGACATACGAAGATGCAATGAAACTTTTGGACAAGGTGAAAGACGGAGTGCCTTATCCTGAAAAAATAATCCGAATGGCATTGGAGCTTACTGGTGACTTACAGCAGACGTAACATTCAAGGGGCAAGCGATAGAGTCATCCTAGAGCAAGCAGAGGCCAGGGAGCTATATCGCAATTGGGAGTGGAGTAAGAACAGGGATCTGATTCGTGCCCGACTTGAAAGAGCAGAGCGCATTTATGGATCTGGCGCAAGAGACAGAATTAGGGAATATATGAACAAAATAAAAGATGGGAGTCTTACATGACTTTTATGGTCACCTACATGGTCGAAGGCAATCCAGTTGGCAAGGGTATATAATTTCAACAACAGCTACCTTTAGCGGGGGAAAAGGCGATTCATCACCGCCCTGCTGTTATTTTTTCAGTGATGATTTTCACCAATGATGGGGTGCGACATGATTTTTTATCTTTCCGAATTAATTCAAGAAAATTTAGAACACAGAAATGGTGTTTTGTATTGGAAAAAAACTTGTGGCCGAAAAATAAAGGGTAATCAAGCAGGTTGGATTTCTAAAGGTTATGTAATGGTAGGAATAGGTGGCGAAGTGCATCCTGCTCATCGAATAATATTTTTGATGCACCATGGATATTGTCCTGAATACATAGACCATATTGATGGCAACAGATCAAACAACAAAATTGAGAATTTGCGCCCTGCTACTCTTAATGAAAATGCAAGAAATTGCAAAAAACCATCACA
>CAILDT010000873.1 GCA_903833025.1 uncultured Bacteroidota bacterium
GTGCTACTCTTTTTTCGTACTTCCCCCTCTCCTTTTTTAGGAGAGGGGATAAAGGGGTGAGGTGCTTTTAAAACACCAAGTTAAGCGAAAACCTAATACTAAAAGGTGTTACCCGTGGGTTGTCGAGATATGAGAATTATCATTTTTTAGCAACGCATACATCTGTTCAATAAAATTTCTTCCAAAATTTACTAAATTCGATTCGGTTGATTCAATAATTATAAAATCGCGATGCATTGTTTGTTCTTCAAAATTTAATTCGCCAACAGGTTGTTTGGTTTTTCTATTCGGGTCTAGCGGCCACCAAACTTCTGTATTGTAATACCAAAAAGCAGAATTTTTATTAAACATAGCAGGTATAAACGGATAAATTTCAATCCAGTTCCACATAAAACTATCACCAATTATAAGTACATCAGGTTTTGTTTTTGAGGTATCACTCTCAAAATTTATTGCGGGATAATACATTGGGTAGCTCGGAATAGGGGAAAGTAAATCCATTGGTTTTGCAATATCATCATCGCTATATCTCGGTGTTGATGATACATCGCCAGCTGTTTGCGAATAATGTCGCAATGTAATTTTATGCTGATGCTCCATATAATCAAACAACGAATCGGCCGTGATAACAGATGAAGAAACACTCCAATGTGTACCTAGGCGCGTAAATAGCGGATACTTAACAGTTGGTTTTAACTGCAGAAAGTATTTTTTGAAATCAATATAATCTACTTTGTTTTTAGCTAATGCTTCGGAATAAGCATCGTAATTTGTACGTGGCAGTTTTGATAAATCATATTTAGAAGAAAGATATTCGGGATAGTAAGATGGCTTGCCGGGTGCTATTACAAGTATTAAATCAATGTTGCGTTTCTTTAATTCGGATTTAATATAAATAAGTTTATTTACTTTTTCATTTATAGTATCCTCACCCGCAAAATCTTTTCCGAGAAAAGCTTTTATATATTTTTTTTCAAAGAAATAATGGTCTTTTCCTTCTTCTGCATCGTTCACATTTATTTCTCCAAACAAATTATACCCTACTTGGTTATGTAACCGAATTAAAAAAGGATGTAAATCTAAATTGTCTTCGTTGTATTTTATTAAGCTATCCTGGTACATTCCACTAAACCAGTTATCCATTGTTAGCGTTGGTTTTTTTGCCTTTTCCACAGCACCTTCAAGCGGTTCTGCTTTTACTAATGAAAATTCATTTTGAATAAATTCAGCAGAGAAAACTAAAAAGAATAAAATAAATAGTATGTGTTTTATTAATTTCATTACTTAAAATCTGAAATAAATAAAAGGATTGAAACCACTGCCATTAATATCGCTGATACAAATAATAAGTAATGAAAGTAAAACAACACCACGTGTTATCAATATTGTTTTCCGCCAATTTGTTTCAATAGTTTTAAAAGATAAATGAAACATCGGATAAAATGAAATTACGGAAGCAACTATTAACATTGAGTAAAAGCGAGTATCAAAAACTGGTTGTGTAAATGAATTAGCAGAACACGAAAACAGTTTGCCGATATATTCAATGGCGAAATTAAAACTGATAGCTCTAAAAAACACCCAGCCAATAATTACTAAAATAAATGTGATAATTATTTTAATTGGTTTAAATAAATTAGAAGTGAGTTTAATAAAAAACAATCTGTCAATAATTAAAAGCAACCCGTGGTAAGCACCCCATATAATAAACGTCCACGCGGCACCGTGCCATAAGCCAGAAATCAAAAATACAATCCAGAGATTTAAAAGTAATCGTGATTTGGAAACTTTATTTCCGCCTAACGGGATGTATAAATAATCTTTCATAAATCTTCCGAGAGTAATATGCCAACGCCTCCAAAATTCAGTAATGTTTTGCGATATGTAAGGAAAATTAAAGTTTTCAGGAAAAGTGAATCCCATCATCTTTGCCAAACCTATTGCCATATCAGAGTATCCAGAGAAATCAAAATAAATTTGAAACGTATAAGCCAGTATTCCAATCCACGCTGTTGGTACTGTCATATCCGTTATTTGCATCGCAAATACAGCGTTCGCAGTATTTCCTAAAGGATTAGCGAGCAATACTTTTTTTGATAAACCAATAACAAACCGAAACATACCTGCTAATCTATTGTCAATAGTATATTGGTTATCTCTGTTTAATATTTGGTCAGCAATCTCATTAAACCGCACTATAGGACCAGCGATTTGATGCGGAAACATTATAATGTACAACACGTAATCTGTAAATTTATCCAACGGTTTATGCACCTTTCTATACGCATCAATTGCATACGTTAGTTTATGAAATGTAATAAAAGAAATACCTATTGGGAGCGCAATGGCGGTCCAGTCTATGTTTTTTATTCCGCAATTTGTAAGCAGCGCATTAATGTTTTCAATAAAAAAATTTGCATATTTAAAATAACACAACAACCCTATATTAAGGATAACAGAAATTACCAATGCTCGTTTTCGCCATTTAGTTTCGGAAGTATCAATAACTTTAACTAAATAATAATCAAAAAAAAGAGAAATCAATAAAACAAAAATAAACATTGGAGCACCCCAATTATAAAAGAAAATACTTGCTATAAGCGCAATGCTATTTTTAAATTAGTTTGGAGAAATATAATAGACAATGAAAAATAATGGTAAAAAAGAAAAATTTCAAGTGACTACATTCCGAAGTATAAATCAAGATGATTTAGATAGGTTTAAAATTTCAAATTATGTGAATAATAATATTGACTGGCAAGGTCTACCCGGACCACCACCTACGGATTGTTGCATAATGTGAGCGTGTTTTTGAAAATAAAAGAATA
>CAILDT010000874.1 GCA_903833025.1 uncultured Bacteroidota bacterium
GAATTAGAAGTGAAGTTCGGCACGATGACAGGCTATGGTAATGGAAATAGTAATAAATCAATTACACAAATTAACTACGACAATATTATTAAAAAATTATTAGCCGCAGGCTTTAATATTGACCAAAACGTTTCACTGCTTCGTATTCAAAATGAGTATTTAGATCCGAAAACCGGCACCACTCATTTATCCTCTATCCGGACAGAAATCAACGGCCTGCAAAATATCCGCAAATATTGTCAAACTAATAATATTAGTACGCTTGAATACGGTGTTTCATTTATGCAAAAAACTCGGTTCGGAGATATTAATAACGTAGATAAACCCGATTTTAACTTTCGCATATCCCTTAACAAAGAAATCAATTTAAATAAAAATATGCCGATGGTCCGTTCTCTCATAGATAAATGGAATGATAATAAAAAAACATTTCGTTATTTAAACCGCGTTAAGCTCACCCATAAAAATTTACCGGTTATTATTGATATGAGTATCGTGAAAGAATCCAAGCGACAAGGCCGTTTTTACGTCACCGAGTATAATGTACATGATTCCGACGTATTTAACGCTCCGGAGCGATATGAAGTGGAAATTGAATGCCTCAATAAAGATGTCGGTATGGGTTCACCTTGGGATAATAATAAAAATTTATGGAATGGGCTTTTAAATAAAACCATTAAATATGTTTTAACGGGTATGCAAGAGACCAATTATCCTGTAAGTTATTCCGAACAACGAATGATTTTGCAATGGTATATGGTCTTAATCTGGGGCAAAGAGTATAATGAAAATATGCGCATTAAATCCTCCAATTTCGTCGGCCCTTCGTCAAACACCTTGGAAATGAAACATATTCAACCTCTTAATACCGATTCTATTTCGCCTAATATCCGAGAAAATTTCACGGTTACCGATAAAGCCGACGGCGAAAGAAAATTGTTGTTTATTTCACCGGAAGGCCGCATTTATCTCATTAATACCAATATGGATGTGCAATTTACCGGCACGATTACCAATGTGAAAGAAACCTGGAATACTTTATTAGACGGGGAACATATTTTATATGATAAAAATAAAAAATTCATCAACATGTATGCGGCCTTTGATATCTATTATATCGCAGGCGAAGATGTAAGAGCTAAAGGGTTTGTGCCAATCGTTGCTGAAGAAGAAGCTAATAAGTATCGGCTCCCTTTACTAGAAACACTCGTGGGCAGACTCGCTGCCGTTTCTGTCGTGAATGCGGCGAATCCTGTACCGCTAAAAATTACGAAGAAACGCTTTTATCTAGGCACGGCCATCCAAAGCATATTCCAGGGTTGCAGCTTTATTCTCGCCAAAGAACATGACGGTCTCTTTGAATACGAAACCGACGGTTTAATTTTCACCCCAGCGAATAGAGGCGTCGGCTCCGACAAAATAGGCGAATATATCAAACCCTATAAGAGCACTTGGGACTATTCCTTCAAATGGAAACCGCCTCAATTTAATACGATTGACTTTCTCGTATCAGTGAAAAAGAATGCGAATGGCACCGATTTAATCGGCAATATATTTAATTCCGGCACTGATATGAGCAGCGCTTTACAAATTAATGAATATAAAACCGTATTGTTATGTGTAGGGTTTGATGAATCCAAACATGGCTTTATAAATCCTTACCAAGATACGATTGACGACAAAGTACC
>CAILDT010000875.1 GCA_903833025.1 uncultured Bacteroidota bacterium
ATAAATAACCTGTATATAATATTATAAAATGTCTTCAGCAACAGCAACAACAGCAACAGCCGGATGCGTTAAGTGGTTCAACAACAAGGCCGGATATGGTTTTATTACTGTAACAGATTCCACCACCAATGAATCTCGTGATATTTTCGTACACCATACGGCGATTCAAGTTGGTCAATCGCAATACAAGTATTTGGTACAAGGCGAATATGTTGAATTAACAATTACTCCTGTTAATAACGATAAGCATGAAATCCAAGTTTCGGAAGTCCGAGGTGTCAATGGCGGTAAGCTTATGTGCGAGACCCGAAATGAAATGCGAGGTGCTCGCGATGAGCATCAACAGCAGACGCAACAGCAACAAACACAGCAGCAGACTCAGCCTCAAACACCCAAGTTTCAGCGCAGAACATCGTATCCTTCGCAAGCAAAAGAAACTAATCGACCACCTCAATTGAGTAAGAGTGATGAAGCTGATTGGATGATTATCCCTAGACGCAAAACGACATCGGCTGCACCAACAGGAAATAAACGCACCAAACCGCAACAGCGACAGCCTACTGTAGAGCTTACGCAGTAGATACTTACGCAGTAGATGCTTACGCAGTAGATGCTTACGCAGTAGATACTTACGCAGTAGATACTTACGCAGTAGATGCTTACGCAGTAGATGCTTATGCAATAGATATGTGTAAAATTGATTTAAACTTATAGTGTTAATATACTATAAGTTTAAAAATGGAAGATTCTGTTATAGAAGCACAAGGCACTGGTACAAGTATAAGTGAAACAAGTATAAGCGAAGCACACAATGTAAGCGAAGCACACAATGTAAGCGAAGCACAAGGTACGGGTACAAGTGTAAGTGTAAGCGAAGCACACGGCACGGGCACGGGTACAAGTGTAAGTGAAACAATTATAAGTGTAAGCGAAGCAAGTGCAAGTGCAGGTGCATCCGATCCACAATTTAATAGTTTATTGTTAGATTTATCTAGTATGAAAACGCTTATTAATGAGATGCAAACGAAGGTTAAATTATTAGAAAAAAGTGTCATAAAGGGCAATAAGGAAAATGAAAAGGAGAATGAAAGGAAAAAAAAAGAAGAGTTGAAATTACACATGCAGCAAAGGAATCAGCCATCAGGCTTCGATACACCTGTCGCTATAACTGCTGAAATGTGCTCCTTTATGAATAAACCCATCGGATCTCTCGTCTCGCGGCCATTTGTTGCCGACTATATGATTAACTATATTCGCATAAATAAATTACAGGATATGATCAATCGAAAAAAAATTAACCCCAATGAGACTTTAAATAATTTGCTTAAATCAGACGGCAGCGGCGAGGATTTGACATATTTCAACTTGCAGAAATATTTAAATAAGCATTTTAACTAAGCCATAACAGATTAAAACAGAAAATATAAAAGCTATTGCACCCCATAAGCCAGCACCCGTTTCTTTATAATAAGGATTTAAAGATTCGCCGAATAGTTGCATTTTATAAATAATTATATCCGCTATATAGCCGACTATAAAAGCCAATAAAATAAACCTATATAGTTGATCTAAACGCATCGGATGGTAAAAGCCTAAACAAATTTTAGATAATAACATCGTAATAATTAAAGCCAGTACTATTGTTAAACCCGCATTAAAAGCCGACACAATAGTGCGTGCAAGCTCGCCTTTAATTGATTTTCTTTTGAAATAAATTTCCAATGCTTTTATAGGATTAGGTGCATACGATTGCCTTGATAAGTAATTCAAAAATAAATCTGATATAAACCCAATAAAAAAATAGAGAAGAAGAATAGCTTTAATGGATATCATATATAATATATAAATTTTTTATACTATGTATAACAAATTTATGGTATATTGATTATTACATCGGATTAATTACCGGCAGCTCATCTGTTACGAAAAATGCCACCCCGTTTGATGTCCAACTAATAACAATCGGCATTACTCTAACACCGTGTACCAAGGCTCTTTTCACGGCTAATCTATAATCATCGTTATACAAAGATAATTCCAGCTTATTAATATCAGTCCGCTGAACTACATAGCCAAGAATACAAAGAACAGCTGATTCGCTTGCCATTGTAGTTAATTCATCAATTTTTTTAACCATTTCAGCTGTATTTTTATTATTTTTTTCCGGATAATAAGCCGATTTTGTATTATAATCCATCTCCGTCATATCATATCGTCCTGCCTTTATTGCATGCAGAAAGGCATCTGGTTGCCCGTGATTATATTCAGCGTTCGGTACATTATATACTTCCATGACAAATTGCGTATCATCTTCACATATGCCGACAAAACTAAATGTCGAATCTATTTTATCTTCCAATTTAATATGCGTATTTCGTTTTAATTGTTTGACAGGTGGTAAGATTGCCATTAAATTTTTTTCAATGCAACTCTCCATTAATTCCATCGCTAATTTATGATTAATTGCCATAATTTGCACATTATTAACGGTTTCTTTATAATACGCCAAGAATACAGTATGCGTAAAGCGATCCGTCGGCGTAGTTAAATGCATTTCATCTTCTTCAGGTGGGCAGTAAGCAACGAATACATCAGAGCCACATTCAGATAAACCGTCGCAACCTAGCGAAGGTGTATGAGCTAAGGCTATTTTATTTTCTCTGAAAATAACAATATCGGATAATGCCTCGTGCTCTATTCGAATCGAAGGACGGTTTATAATTTTCGCTTCAGTGATTCCTACGATTTGTAAAACGAATTTGTCAGTCATTGTATTTGATTGTGTTAA
>CAILDT010000876.1 GCA_903833025.1 uncultured Bacteroidota bacterium
CATAATTTTCTAACTTTTTATGAAACTCGGCTAAATCTTAAGATTGTTATCGGGTTTGGTTCTTTCCAACAAACTCAGCAAATGAAAAATTGTATGCCGACACCCAATAAAGGTTTAAAGGATTTATTAGCAAAACATTTTAAATTGTATATTGTAGATGAGTTTAAAACATCTAAGATGTGTAGTTTTTGTTTAGAAGGCGAAACGGGTTATTATAAACAACGAGAAAACCCGAGACCATTTAGAAAAGGTATGGTGAATGTACATGGATTACTAACTTGCACGAAGTGTAGTAAGTCATCGCATTCCCATTTAATGAACCGAGATTTGAATGGAAGTAGAAATATATTGTATCTAATGAAAGAATGGATACAGCATAGAAAAAGACCTACACAATTTTGTAGGAAACCATATTTCATATCATAAGACGAATGATAGAACCAAAGTTATAAATGCCGAAAGAAAAGGATTTATGAGAAATTAATGTATTTTTTAATACAGTTTTGTCTCATTTTTCTTTTCGGTCGGTGTAATAAGGCAAGTGTAAATAAAGATATAGGAGATAAAAACATTCCGGTAAATGTTAACGCTGAATATAAATCGGGAACTGTAGCAACTGCCAAAGTAGACTCGCATTCTGCAAGCGCAACATTTGATAATTCAACTACTGCTTCGGCAAATATGACTATCGGAAATTCTAATGCTTCACTTGATGTAGGCGTTAGTGCCAAAACTGGTGTAGTTGCTTCAGCCAGTGGTGGTTTAGATGGAAAAAATGTTTATGCGAATGCTTCATACTCTGATACAACGGAAGTTCATGCAACCGCTACTTCGCAAGTAAATTACAAAGGTGTTGGCACATCTACATCTGTTGATGCGTACGCTCAGTCAGGAAATCAAGTTGAAGCTCATATAAGTGCTGGAGCAAATGGTGTTGCGGTAGGCGGTTCAGCATCATCCGGCTCATTTGTTGGTGTAAATGCATCTAATACCACTGCCTTGAAAGAAGGGTCGGTTACAACCGGCGCAGGTGTATCCATTGGTGACCATTTTGAAGCCGGCGGTTCAGGCGAAGCAACATTCAAAGACGGTAAAGCCACTATTGGCGTAAGTGGCGATATAGCGGTTTTAGTTGGTTTAAATGTTGATGTAAGCGTAACCGTTGATACTAAACAAATTCAAAAGGATGCTAAAGTAGTAACAAACGAAGTCGCTAAAGTAGTTAATGACCCTAATGTAAAAAAAGCAACAAATGAGATTAATAACACTGCAAAAAAAACTGGAAATGAGATAAGTAAAGGAATAAAAAAAATACATTTTTAAGGCCGAGTGCCTGCGCCAGCTAGTGATAATACATAAACAGGATAGCTAGACAGAAACTGTTTTGCCAAGTTAAGAGCTCAAATGTTTTTCCCCCATTTTCGTGTGCTTTCACAGTACAATCATATGTGTCCTTGTATTTCCAGTCGCGCATTACATTTTCCTTTTGTTCTGGTAATAAATTGCGTAAATCATCTAAATCGTCCCAGAGAACGGCTCTTACATCATCGTCATTGCCCCACGGTATATTGGCATAGTTGTCGATCTTCTCGGTTAAGCGGTAAATGGTCTCCATTTGTTCTTTTTTAATATATCTTAAAAAAAATATATTAAAACTAATTTCAATTTTATATAATAATGGACATCAACACTTTAACCGATATTACAAATGTTTTTTATATTAATCTCGAAGCGCGTGCCGATCGCAAAAAGCATATTGAAGCAGAACTCAAAACTATCGGGTTTCCCTCATTTGAGCGGTTCAGTGCAATTAAAATGCCGAATGGTGATGGTAGGATCGGTTGCAGCATGAGCCACGTCAAATGTCTCGAGCTCGCTAAAGAACGCTCTTACTCGCATCTCTTGATTTGCGAAGATGATACTTTATTTCTCCAGCCCGAGCTCTTTAAAGAACAATTAAATAAATTCTTAAGCAAACGCTATAACTGGGATGTTGTCTTATTCGCCGGCAATAATGTCCCGCCCTATGAACGCATTGACGACACGTGTATTTGTGTGAGCCGTTGTCAAACGACGACCTGTTATATGGTGAACGGCAAGTATTTTGACACGCTTATCGCGAATATGAAAGAAGGTTTAAAGAAATTAATGCAAGAGCCCTATAATCATTTCCATTATGCGATTGATAAATATTGGATCACGCTCCAGCAAAAAGACAATTGGTATATGATCACGCCGCTGACGGTTATCCAGCGCGAAGATTACAGCGACATTGAGCAGAAACGCACGAATTATGGTAAGATGATGGTGGATTTAGATAAGGCCTATCTTTTCCAGCCGGTTTCGACTTTATTGCAAATGTCAGCGAGTCCTCAGAAAGTAACGATGCAAATACCTAATTAAATTATAAAATTATAAAATATTTC
>CAILDT010000877.1 GCA_903833025.1 uncultured Bacteroidota bacterium
CGCGCATCACTATTGCGCCATTCTTTAACTTGGTGCCTGCTCTGTCGTACGTGCTTCTTTTAACCTCTGTAATACATTTACCATATTTCTCTTTCAATAATTTATATCCTTCATCGTCCACCGAGCAGAATGCAGTATTGAACATACTTTTGGGTTTTACAATAATTACATTGTAACCATATTTTGCGAACAAATCTTTTTCCAATACCAACATCGAACTTTTTACTTTGTCCTCCGGATTGTAGTCTTTACTAAATATCCACATAAAATCCTCTATTGACACAACCAAGTTTCTTTGTTTATTTATAAGATAAAGTTTATTAAGTTTTCTGATTACGTGGTCCATTTGAAATTGTTTGATTGACGAAATCATAAACAACAATCGGGAGTAATTCAAATCTTTTGGATTAAAATCAATCTTCGCTGTTCCTTTCATACCGGGTATTCGGGCAACACGCCCTATCTCCTGAACATAATCGGCTAACGAACCCGAAGGTGCGTGGTGATATACCAATTCAATATCGCTGATATCCACACCCATACCAAATGCCTTGGTAGCAATCACAACTTTAGCTTTGCCAGATTTAAAATCTTTTAACGTTTCTGCTCTTTCCGCACTGCCTAATTCGCCATAATATCTTTTTACTACTTGTTTTAATTCGGGTTCCATAGCATTCATTATAGGGCGTATCTGACTTACCCAGGGAAAATAAAAAATGGATTTCTTATTTGAATCAACTTGTTCCTGAATCCGCAGTTTTGTTTTTACAATCTTATCTTCGTTATGTTTATCTACTTCCAGTTTCTGATAATCAAAAGATATTTCTTCTCGTTTTATTCTACCAATATAAGTTCTGCAATTTTGCATATTTAATGTTCGGATAGTATCAAACACCATATCATCAATGCCATTATACACAGCAGTTGCGGTAAGTGCAACAACAGGGAAACGATATGTTTTATATTTATTTTTCGCTTTCCCTTTCAGCACACCGGCACTGCGAAGCTTACGAATATAGCTGCCCAAAAACCAATAATCAATTCTGAAATCTCTACCCCAAGTGGTTACCAAATGCGCTTCATCAATAATTAACAACCCTAATTCTCGTGTGCCAATAAAGGTTTGAACATTGTATGCCAACAGCAATTCGGGCGACATATATAATATAGATATTTCGCCATTCACTGTTTTGTCAATCAATTCCTGACGTTCTACTAATGATAAATCTGAATTAATAAACGCTACTTTATCAAAGTTTCTATCCGCTTTCAATGCTTGCACTTGGTCATACATCAATGCTTTTAGAGGAGATACCACAATGGTTACTGAATTTAATTTGGCACTCTCCGACAAATAAATTGCAGGCAACTGAAACAACAACGACTTACCTGCTCCTGTTGGCGCGGTAAGAAACACATCCTCAAACAACAAATCGTTTTGTGCCTTTTCAACTTGCTGAACAATATGTTCGATAACCGAACCTTGCGAAAAGTCAACCATTTCGTTGGTTGTGTCGGGCTTTTTATACAGTTTTAGTTTTTTAAACTCTGCTTTTGGTCCCCAATGTTTTTTAAGCAAATCATTTAATTCTGGTCGCCAATAATCTTTATATATTTTCTCCTGTCGGCAAAGGGTAATAGTACAGCCACTTTTAGAAAGTATTTTATAAAGCAGTTTCAGTTCTTCCAAATCTTTTGCAAGATGGTCGATACTTTCGTCCACCAGTAAATTTATTTCTTTTGGTATTTTATTATTAAAGATGCCATACTTCAAATCGGGATAAGAACTGTCGGAAGATTGAAACTGCACAGCATTTTTCGACTTAGTTACATCAGCGTTGAAAGAAGGAAGCGATACTTCATCCGCATCAAAAAAATCGATTACAGGAATGCCAATTGTATTCAAATCCATTTCGTAATCAAGATATTGAACACAGTTGTAATCGGCTATCTGGCGGCAATCGGCATAAAAGGTAACAAACAGTTTGTTCTCTTCCACATCCACTTCACTATTTATACTTTCTTCTATATCAGGGAAAATAGTATTGGTTTGATTAGGATAAAACTCATAGAAATTATTTTTTATTACTTTAAAATTTACATTGAGTTCATCAAGTACGGCAGCGGGGATAAGTAAAAACTCTTCGAAGGTTATAAAAGTTTTGTTTTCTTTTACTTTCTTTATTTTGTCGGGCAGGTTATTTTTATTGGCTATTATTTTTTGCAAGTCCATCTGACCTTTTTCATTCATAAATATTAATTTATCTATATGAGGAATAGTGACAGATAAATCTTTAAGAAAATGATTTGGAAAACCTTTGTAAATAAATACAGTGGGTTTTTTAGTTTTTAGTTTATCTAATAATTGAAGATGTTCTTCGAGCAGGTTTTTATTCATTATTTTAAATATTTAGATTCGTTTTTATAAAAGGCAATAAAACAGTTGTTTTTAGAGAAGAGGTTCAGTGGAAAAGTTCGACGCTACAACTATTATTGCGCAAAGGTAAATAAAGAGATTGGATTTATACATTTCGATTTATTCAGTTAGAAATTCTACATTAACATATATTAACACTCCTAAAATTAAAAATAAACTTGTTTATTAAAATATAATTTACATATTTGCATATCCTTAAAAACAAAATGGACTCAGATAGTAATAGTTGTAGAAATTTAAATAATGAAAAAGACCTTTTCCGCTTTTCTCGTGTTTTTATTGTTGTTGTTGGCTTTTGCCAATGCAAG
>CAILDT010000878.1 GCA_903833025.1 uncultured Bacteroidota bacterium
AAAGATTCCTCGCTGCGCTCAGAATGACAAGATAATTTTAAAATTTATAAATAGATGAAACGTAACAGAAAAAGAATAATATTAGTAATCATCCTTGCATCGGCATCGTTTTGGTTAATTGTAAGAAATGGACATAACGGAACATTAACGGATAAAGATTTTGCGGTGTCGGATACGGCATCTATCAACAAAATATTTTTAGCTGATAAAAGCGGGCGCGAAATTACTTTGGAACGAAAAGCACAAGGGGGCTGGACGGTTAACGGAAAATATGATGTGCGACCTGACGCAATAAAAACATTGTTGGTTACCATAAAAAAAGTGGATGTGAAAGAACCTATCGGGAAAAATGCTGTTAATAATGTGATAAAACGATTGGCTGCCAAAGCAGTGAAATGCGAGATATATCAGAATAATAAATTGGTGAAAGCATATTACGTAGGCACCGAAACGCAAGACGACACCGGCACCAATATGATATTGATAGATTTGGAAACAATGAAACCAACCGAAAAACCTTTTATTACTTACATCCCTGGGTTCGAAGGATATTTAACTACTCGCTATTTTACAGAAGAGCAAGGATGGAGAGATAGAACAGTGTTGCATTATAACCCGAACGACATTGCATCAGTAAAAGTAGAAGTACCCTTTAAAACAGAAGAAAATTATTTGCTTACCATAAAAGGAAATAACCAGTACGAAATAAAAATGCTTGCTACAAATACCCTTGCCACTAACATTGACCCATTGCAAGTGAAACAATACCTATCGTACTTTCAGCAACAAAACTTCGAAAGTTTTGAAGTAGCCATCAATCAAAAGCAAATAGATTCGGTGCTTAAATCGGTGCCGCTAAACATACTTACCATAACAGACAAAAAAGGCGTTACCAACAAAATTACTTTTTATGCGCGCTATCCGCTTCAGCGCGATTTGAAGGACGACAACACCGGAGCTCCCATTCAGTTTGATATGAGCAGGATGGATGCGCTCCTTAATAATGGAAAAGATTTTGTGATGCTTCAGTATTTAGCATTCGGAAAAATTTTACCACCAGTAGATTATTTCAGGAAGAAGAATTAAAGTAATAAAAAATCCCGCTTCTTTTTCAAGAGCGGGATTTTTTTTAATCAACAACCGGTATTGATACCTGTTAGGTGGTTAAAGCAAACGGAAACGGAGCGGTGTAATCGCCCTGTACCGAACCCTTAATTAATGCCGAACGGAACAAATACATTTTTAATGGTGCTAAACCTCCTACCACTATTGCCGCTTTTGTTGAATTAGCAACTGCTGTGTACGTTAGCCCTCCATCAACAGATTGCTCAAACAAGTACATAAAACCACGTTTTGCTTTGCGGCGCAAAATGGCTGTACCTGGTGCTACTCCTCTTTTGGCAGAAAGTTGCGGAATGTTTATTACTCCGTTTCGTTTCTCCAAAAGTCCCGCAGCAGCAATTATTGAAGCACTTAAATCGGGATTACTGATGGCTACTACATCGGCATATAAAACTAAAATGGTTAGTTTTACTTTAAAATCCTTTGCAAGCAAATACATTGTTTGTGTATCTTCTTTTGTACCATCCACTGTGTGAGGAATACTGGCAACCAACAAGTTTAATGCTGTTTGCGCGGTGGCTAACAATGTAGCTGCGCCAGTAAAATAAGTGGTGGCTGCTACCATTTTGTTGATTATTGACTGTCCGATTACCGTTAATGTTGGTATTGGGGTCATTTTGGGTGTTTTAATTAACTTCATCTTCTTTATAAGTATTGTGGAATCTGCTGTTTTTCCTTTACGGCAAACTAATAGAAACCTGATTTAAAAACTTTATTTAATTATGTTCCCACTTATATATTCATCAGTGTTTAGTACTTAGGTATAGCTGCTAACGTAGTACACTTTAATTGTTCATTGGTTTTTTCTCCTTTTATTTTTTAGTTATTACTATTACCACCCCCCAGCCCTCCCGTAAAACGGGACAGGCTATCCTTGAAAATAAGGAGGGGGAGTAGTGTTGGGTTTTTCATCATATATCCCGCACTTTCCTTTTCTGCCAAATGTTGAAATATACAATAACGGCTTCCAGCTTTTCTAATCTTTTTTGTTCGGGTTCGCGTTCCTTTATTTCATTCGCCCATCCTTCTATAAAATGAGCAATAACTATTTCGTAATCCTTTTTCAATTTTTCAATGTCTTGCTTTTCTTTTCTTAAAAGTGTTACTTCTTTAAGTAACGACAAACTTGGTCTGTCTTTTTTTGCTGTAATTGTTTTGTGTGTTTTCATTTTTGTTTTAGACCTCACCCCCGTCCCCTCTCCTTAATAAGGAGAGGGGTGACTAAGTGTGAAGAAGTTTGTTTTATTTTTTTACGTTAAATTCATAACTCATAATTCATAACTCATAATTCCCTTCCCCTTATCCCTTTTACATTAAGCACATTATTTACGTACGCATAAAAGTTTCTATTATTAATGCGCATAAATAATTGTTTGTCTTTTTTCCAATCTAACATTTCGCGGTCGGTTGGAATAAATTTTTTGGTTTTGTTTGTTTTCATTTTCATTTTCATTTTCGTTTTTTTTATAAAAGTTTGTTTTTGGTTGCGTTATGGCGGCGAAATTAAAAATTGCTTTTATGCTTTTTTATCAATTACTCCCAACAATAGAAATTTTACTGTGAGATGACCAAATTTTACTGCCAACTGAAAATCGAATTTTATATTAAACATCTTTCCTAATTCAGTCAGCTATTTATACGTTCATTGCGAGACCCGCCACAAGTGTTCGAAACCTTATAATATGTCACCCCGATGGGGCTTCTAAAGACATTTAGGTGTGTTTTTCTATTAAGATATTGCTCCTTTGGAGCATTAAGAACAAGGTTTTCAGCTCCGTCAGGAGCTAAATCTTAATAGAAAAATATAACACACACACATAAGAAAGCTCCGTAGGAACGACATATTATATTAGTTTCAAAGGTTTCGAACACTTGTGGCGAATCCCTCACGCGCGGGACTCGCAATGACGAACTTGAAGGAATATGCAGGATGAATTATGAAAGAGGTTTAATAGACTTCTTTCATAATTTAATTTGTTTTAGATTCTTCGCTACGCTCTGAATGACAAGTTTTGCTTGTTTTGGAGAGGGGAGAGAAAAACGGCTTCGCCGTTTTTCTCTCCCCTCTATTTATGTCCCATAATGCCTGTCATTCAGAGCGCAGCGAAGAATCTCCTGTTTGAATTATGAAAGAGGTTTGTATCTATCCCTAAGATTATTTTGAGAACTTCTTAATATATGGGCTAAAGCCCGTTTCGGGTTATCCTTCTTTAACCCCAGCCTTAAGGCTGGGGTTATTGCAATGCTGGTATTGATGGGCTTTAGCCCCGATTATAAATAATCTTAGGGATAAGTGTGAAGTGGTTTAATAAAACACCTAAAATGATTGGTACTTCTATTGTTCGACAAGCTTTCTACAGGCGGAGCTTCGGATGACGCGATGATTTTATCCTTCGGCAATTATTCAAGAAATCTTTTATTTGAAAAAGCGGCTGAATTAGCCCTTACTTTTGAAACACATAAGGAATAGTTTTGCTAGTTGGCAAAGGCAAAATTTTTGTTTTACATTTTACTGCTTTCTTTTTTATCTTAACAATAACATTAGTTATCGGAGCAATAATTTTTGATTCTGTAAATATTAAAGCTTTTTGTTTATTCTCTACAAAATCATAAGCGCGTGTCATAATTCTATAATCAGCCATTCCCGATTTCGAACATTCCTGCACACTTTCATTATCCATTTCTACATCGTAACCTCCTTTGTTTATATATTTTACTCTTTTAGAATGTATTATTAATGACCTGTGAACCCTACAAAACAAATTTAAACTAAGCATATTATACATAAAACAATCGAGCGAGATGTCTAAAAAATATATTTCATCCCGCCCCACGGTTAATGTTATTCCGTTAGTTGTAGCTCTTACCGTTACTATATTATTTATAATGATAAGTGCCTCTCGTCCACCTGAAGCATTTACAAAAATTGGTGAATATTTGGTTAGTTTATGTACCATTGATTTATGTAGTTAATTGGTTTATGAATACGGAAATTATTGATTATTACAATACAAATCAATTAAATAACGTTTTTTGGCTATAATTAAATTTAAACAAAACCGCTAATAAAACGCTGGTTAGAGTAATTAAACGCTACACCAAACTAATTAAACGCTACACCAGAGTAATTAAACGCTACACCAAAGTAATTAAACGCTACACCAAACTAATTAAACGCTACACCAAAGTAACTAAACGCTACACCAAAGTAATTAAACGCTACACCAAAGTAACTAAACGCTACACCAAAGTAATTACTCTGGTAACCAAAGTAACTAAACGCTACACCAAAGTAATTACTCGGGTAACCAAACTAACTAAACGCTACACCAAAGTAATTACTCTGGTAACCAAACTAACTAAACGCTACAACAGAGTAATTAGTCTGTACGGGTAGAATAACCGAAAAGAGCATCACCTTTTTACTATATATAATGTTATTATAGTTTAAAATAAGTTACTTTTGGAAAAAAAATATAATACAACAATCCAAACCTTCAAGGTTTCCAAAACCTTGAAGGTTTAAACACAACAAATATGGCTGACGATAAAAAACAATTTTTGGAACAACAACTTTGGAAAATAGCGGATACCCTGCGTGGTAAGATGGATGCCGATGATTTCAGGGATTATATACTTGG
>CAILDT010000879.1 GCA_903833025.1 uncultured Bacteroidota bacterium
AACCAATCTTTAATACTTTTGGTAAAAAAGAATCATCTTTAAAACGTGGGAAGGCAACAAGAAAATTAGACATTAATGATGCCAATACATCTGAAGAAATAAATACAGTTCCTACAACTGTAAATCCAATGTATAAATCTAATAGAAATTCACAAACAAAATCGCTAAGAACAAGAAAAAGAAGTCGTTTTTCTCAATCAAACAATAATAGTAAGTCCCCAAATTTCCTTAATACTATGTTATCACCTACAAATAATAAACACGTTTCATTTTCTCCGAATACCGAGTCAAATAATGGTAATACAAGAGGAATGGCAAAAGAGTTAAGCCCTGAAAATAAAAATGCTTTCAACAAACAAACGACTATAGAACGTCCAAATATCATTAAAAAACGTTCTATAAGCAGAAATAAAGGAAATAAAAATTTACTAACGCTTTAAAATATGCAAAGCAAAAATCATAAATACACCTGTTCCAACAAATGCAATAATCTCTTGCTGGTTATTCTTCGTAGAACGTTCTCCCGCTTCTAATGCATTTAAACGACTTATTAAATCATCGATTTTCTTTTGTAAATCACTATTTTCTTGTACAAAAGGTGCAGAAGTAGCAGCAACAGAAGCAGCAGAAGCAGCAGCAGCAACTGCAGAAGGAGATGGAGATGCAGAAGGAGATGCAGAAGGAGATGCAGAAGGAGAAACAGAACCCGACGCATCGAGTGTCGCGTACATTTGTGTAGCATCAGATGCTAATTTTATTTTTCTATTCCATGATGGATATGTGCCACCTGGTGTCGGCAATGCATTAAAAAATGCGGTATTCTCTAATGATGGCGTTAATGGTTTCCACGAATCATTTACTGATGGTATTGGTAACACACCCTCACTAGGACCACCGGCTTTCTGAAAACCAACTTCAGCATTTTGAGAAAAGTCACTTGTAAATCCTTCTGTCATATCATCATCATTACCCAAGAAATATTTTGGTAACTTACCCGTAGTATTTTTATTTTTATTAATACTTTCAATTAAAGATAAATTTACAGGTATAGCATCAGTAAATGCTTCCGATAGGTTTTTTAAATTATCAGTTGAATTAAATTCTTCATATGCCGGACTCTCTTCAGTACCAACTGGCTTGAAACATTCTGCTCGTCGTTTCATTTTCTTTCGTTCATGCTTTTTTGCTCTATCATTTGAATAATTATCTTTGCATCCGGTATTTTCTTTAAAGGCATCTTCTAAAAGACAATAGTCCATTGTCGTTCCTGAGAAAAAGAGAGAAATCTTATTTTAAGATTTTCATAATCTCATCATTCAATAAGAAATGACGGCCTCTTTGAAAACTCAATTCGTGGAATTGTACAAAAAATTTGAATCCCCTATTCATATTGTGTTATATGGAGTTTTATGTATATTTATCATATTTGTATCATATATTCCGAAAACATATACGAAATTTAGTAGCAACATTTTTCTTCGTGCATTCTTCTTTGCAGCAATTGTACTGGTAAATAACTATGTAACCTATATTCATGCACTGTTATTAGCATTATTTGTGGTATTATTTTTATCATTCTCTCCCGGTTTTCTTGAATCCTTTGAAGATTTACGAATCATTGCCAAAAAGGAATATCGTTGGTATGATGAACAAGTATTAGGAGAAGATCCCGAGTTAATGGAGACTGAAAAAGTACAAACACAAGCAATTGGTTCTTCTTAAAGTATGCATCAAATAGAGATGGAACTAGTAGCAAAAATAGGTTTTACACTATTTTTCTTCCTTTGGAATATATTTGAAGGTTTTAAAATTGATACTCGCTATCCTCATAAACTGGTAGTACTCTATTTATATCCTTTATGGAGATTACTTTTACTAGTTACACTCATTGTTGGAGCATTATGGTGTAGAGCATTATCT
>CAILDT010000880.1 GCA_903833025.1 uncultured Bacteroidota bacterium
AAAACATTTAAAAAACATAAAACAACTTACTTACGGAGGCGACAATGCTGAGGCATATTTCAGCTTTGATGATAAGTCGCTTTCCTTTCAATCAAATAATAAAAACTGGGGCTTAAATTGCGATCAAATATTTAATATGAATATAACTGGTGCCGAAAAAGATAGCACCTACAAACCCAGCTTAATAAGCACTGGCAGAGGACGAACCACTTGCGCTTATTTTTTGAAAGATGGGAAACATATACTATACGCATCTACTCATGCTAAGGATACCATTTGCCCCGCCAACCCAGCACCCAGAGCTGACCATAAATATTTGTGGCCTGTATATGCTTCTTTCGATATTTATGTAGCTGATTTAAATGGAAAAATAACCCAAAAACTTACCGATACACCTGGTTATGACGCTGAAGCAACTTTATCTCCCCAAGGCGATAAAATAGTTTTTACAAGTATGCGCTCTGGAGATTTGGAGTTGTGGACTATGAATGTAGATGGCTCCAACCTGAAACAAATTACCAACCAACTTGGCTATGATGGCGGTGCGTTTTTTTCGCCCGATGGAAAAAAGCTAGTGTTTCGCGCCTCTCGCCCAACAACCCCAGAGGATATTAAAGAATACAAAGATTTACTAGCTCAAAATTTAGTGATGCCCATTAAAATGGAAATTTATACGTGCAATGTGGATGGCAGTGATTTAAAACAAATTACACATTTGGGCAAAGCCAATTGGGCTCCTTATTATACGCCTAATGGTAAAAAAATAATTTTCTCATCAAATTACGACGCAGAAAGAGGATTTAATTTTAACTTATTTACTATGAATGTGGATGGCAGCAACATCGAAAAAATAACTGCTATTAGCAATTTTAATGCCTTCCCTATGTTTTCCCGCGATGGTAAAAAACTTGTTTTCTCGTCGAACCGAAATACCTACGGCAAACCTGGTATAGATTTATTTATTGCCGATTGGGAGGATTAAATAAAAAATGTTTTTATTTTAGCAACATCGGTTATTGGTAAATCTATACATCAATAAATCATTTTCACTCTTTCACTAATCTGCTTGCAAACTTTTTATCTTTCACAGTAGTTTCAATAAAATAAACGCCTTTGTCGAAATTGTGAATATCAATAGTTGTATTATTTAATTTGGTTGATGATTCATAAACCGTTTCTCCAAGTACGTTTGTTATTTTAATACGTTCAATTTGTTTTGAACTTGAAATTTGAAACTGATTTGTTGCAGGATTAGGAAAATAATTTACTACAATATTATCTAAATTATCATCTACATTAACAGTAACAGCAGGCAGTATGGTAACTGCTTTAAAATCTTCAACCGTATCTAATAAATTACTTGTGTTTACTAATCTTAATATATAAGTACCCGCAGCAAGCCCTGTGGTATTCCATTTTCCTAATGCAGCGTGACGTATTTCTGTTGTGGAGTCGTGTACTATGTAAGTCCAGCCGGTATTGCCTTGTAATTGATATGATAAACTGTAATTCATCCAATCCATCCAACTTCCGTTTGGTCCTTGGTCTATCCAAGCAGAACCAGTAACAGTTATTAATGAATCAGCGTGTGCTGTATTTGGCGATTCAATATTTTCCATCCACGCAATGCTTCCATCATAAGGTATCGGGTCCACAGCAATATTATTTTGCACACTCACCATTAAACTATTGCCGATGGAAGTAGGTCCTTGAAAAGGCATATAACCATAAGCAAACACAAATATTCCATTTCGTTCACTACGCACAGTAGAGTAAACTGTTGAGTTTGCAGAGACAATAACTGATGTATCAGTAGCCCAGAAATAACCACCGCTGCCATCCAATAAAAAATTATTTGCATTTACACTCGCTCGTTGCTGTGTTCCTACTTCTCCTAAATTACAATTGCTGATGTTTATTTTTGATGAATCAAACACATAAAAACTCCACGTTTGCACAGCTGTATTAATGAGATGTAAATTCCTGTCGGTAACAGGCATAACAAAGTTTGTATAATTAGAATTATCGTTAACACCTGTAACCGTAACCGAATCGCCCCTCTCAAACCAAGCACCTATTGCACGTACGGTAGAATTTGAAATAGTAATATCCGAACCATTTGTAGGCATCATAGCCCACCAAACATTGTAGCAAGTATCTGCACTTACATTATAATTTATTCCTGAAATGCCCGCAACGGTATTATTAAATTGATAACCGTAAACAACTGCCCCCGAAGGAAAAGCGTAATTTACTACAGATGAATTCGGGAACTGATGCCATAGTAAAAGAGTATCCACATTATTAAAAGTGGCTTGCGCATTACCACTCAAAATATATTCTCCTCCTAAATTAGAACCACGAACATAAACCGTAGGGCTGCCAAACATACCGGCAGTAGTCCAATCGTAATTGTGAACAAGGTTCATCACCACATTAGCCGAATCGCCCATTACCAAGTTATGCGACATACCGCTGTAATCAAACGTGCTGTAATGAAAATTTATATAACCGTGCTGAACAGCTATTACAGAGCGTTGATAAAAATATTGTTGTGGAAAAGTTACTTGTGATGAATCTACAAACACCCGTCCGTATTGAAACACAAATAAGTCGCCCGTATTATTTACTATCGCGTTGTGAATAATTAATACACCATCATTAAAAACAAATATAGGTCCGTTATGCGTGTAGTTTCCTGTTATGCGCATTGTATCGTGAGGCACCACACCAACAAATACAGTATCGTAAATTTTCGCTCCACCTACTGGGTGAGATAGTTTATTATAATCAAGATGTTTTACTTCCTCTATTTTTTTTAGCACAGAAGCAGTGCTGTGGTTGGATTGTTGATTAGTATTCGTTTGTTGTTGTTTAGGTATTTGTTGTTTCGATTTATTAAATGCATCATTCAGCTTTTTATTTATATTGGCTGAAGTTAATGTTTGATGCGTTGCATTGTTTGTATTTACATTTTGTGCAACAATTATTTTACCACAGAAAATAATTACAATGGAAAGAAGTAGTTTTGTTTTCATAGTTCTTGATTTAGATTACAAAGATAAATATTTTTGATTTTAGGATTTCTAAATTCCTAACAACTCGTAATTAGTAGAGTTACTTCATATTCACAAACTGCAAAGGCAAATCATAACTGCCACTTCGTATCAGCGCAATCACCTCCTGCAAATCATCAATCTTTTTACCTGTTACCCGCACTTGGTCATCCATCATTTGTGCTTGCACTTTTAGTTTAGAGTCTTTTATATCCTTAATAAGTTTGCGTGCCACATCTTTATCTATGCCTTCTTTCACCCTAATATCTTTCCTCACCATAAAGCCAGAAGCATATTTTTCCTTACCAAAATCCAAACAAAGCGGATTGAGATTTTGTTTTATCATCCGCTGACGTATAACATTAATAATTGATTCCATCCGCATATCATCTTCCGTCAAAATATTAATCAACATCCCTTTTTTATCCAACGTAATCTCACTTTTCGACCCATTAAAATCAAAACGATTAAGTATTTCTCTCCGCGCCACGTTTATTGAATTATCTAGCAACTGCGCATCTACCTTATTTACTATATCAAATGAAGCCATTTATTCAATTGTTTATTTTTTAGTGTTTATTGTCTATTAATCGTTAATCGATAATCAATCCATTAAAACATATACCCATATTTCTGTTTTATAAACTGCGTATCAATATGCCCGTGTTTTTTACCGTGAAACTGATTAAAATTAAACACCAGCATTATCTCGTGCGAGCCGCTATTATAGTTGCGCAACTCGCTAATCATAAAATCGTAAGAATACGTTACCTGAAAGTTTTCCAGAAACACTGCCCCAATATGTAATGCCAGCGCATCGTGTAACCGAAGTGATGCCCCGCAGATTATTTGATTGCGAATGTGCAACCGCAACGTATAATCCAAAAAGAAAGGAACTCCAGGCACATAACTTGCGTTTACGGTGCTTTCCCACACAAAATCAGGATTAGCAGCAAAGTTATACCCCACCGAAAAATTAATATGAGGCATATACTTCACCTTCCCGTGTTTGGTAGTATCGTGTACATAAAACTTAGCCGTCGTTTCCGCAATGTGCATCGCACTCACACCAATATGAAACCTATCATTATACAAATAAATCCCCGCATTCGCATCCGCCACCCACACCGCGCTCGACACCGTTTGGTCTATCGCTGGGTCTTGTGTATTGTGCAACGTTATTTCATCACCATACAAAGTATATTTAGTAAATATACCGCCCACACCAGCCGATAGCTCACAATCAGGAAACCTGATATGATAAGCATAATCAACACCATAATTGGTTTGGCGCGATGGTCCTATTTTATCTTCCAACATATAAATAGCAGCACCCATCTTACCTCTATAAAATCTATAGTTAGCCGAAACCGTCTCCGTGCGCGGCGCACCATCATACCCTATCCATTGCAACCTAGCATTTAACCGAGCATCTAGAGTTCGTTTAGTACCACTCACCGCCGGATTCAGCAACAATGTATTATTTCCATTTTGAGTATAAAAAGGCATCTGCTGCGCAAAAGTGGAGTAGGACAGGAGCGTACAAAAAATACTATAAACAATTTTCTTCTTCATCGCATCACCTTATTATAGTAACTGTTCCGTTATAGGTATCCGAGCCATCGCCGGGGTCTAACAAATAAAAATAAGTAGCAGCCGGCAAATCCTGCCCGAATGATTTCCCATCCCACGTATTCATATACCCTTCCTGCCTAAAAACCAACTGACCATTTCTATTAAATATCTTCATCACATTGTTCGGATATTTTTCAATATTACCAATATACCACGTATCGTTTTGCCCATCGCCATTAGGTGTAAACGTGTTATAAAAAACAAGAGTGCCGCTTTTATGAACAGTTACCAGCACCGAATCTCTGTTCGCACACTGCCAAGTCGAATTCCATCCCGTAACATAATACCAAGTAGAAACAACCGGCTGCGCATCAGGGTTCGGTGTGTTTTGATAATTAAGTGTCGAATCGTACGTCCAAATATAATGCACCGCACCAGTGGCGTGCAGTGTAATGTTTGCACCCTCATAAATAGCCGTATCCAGCCCAGCATCCACCACCACATCTATCACGGTAACATACACAGCATCGTGCTGCGTTTTACAGCCCGAGCCGGGCATTGAATCGGTTAAATAATAAATGGTACTAGTGGGTGGTGCCACAGTGGGGCGCGGCAGGGTGGAGTCGTTCATATTTATATAAGGGCTCCAACGGTACATTATTCCTTGTCCGGCTACGTTTAGCGCGTTACCTATTTGCGTGTTGTTGCCTTTGCAAATGGTAATATCGCTACCCGCATTTACATATTTTATATATTTTAAACTTACAACTACTGTTGATGTTGCTACTGCGCCGGTATCGTCGGTAACGGTTAATGTATATACATAATAGGAGGGAGGGAACGCGAAAGGGTTTTGTACAGTGGTGCTCGAAAGATATGCCGAAGGACTCCAACTGTAATGGTACGGTGGCAAACCACCTGTTGCGGCTGGTATTCCGCCAATGTGTGCACTGTCGCCCGGGCAAATATTATGATTAACGCCTGCATTTGCCACTAATTGTTGGGCATCTGCCGAAGGCGAGATAATTATTAAAAGAAAAAATATACTTAAAAAACTACATTTAAAATAGTTCATCGTTGGCTTTCTGCTATCTAATTAGACTGCAAAAGTAAGGAGATAAATTGTAATAATCATTAAAAGTAAATATTAGCAGATGAAGAGATGTGCTATAACAAGGCGAATTATTACTTTCATAATTACCAATCCACCTCATTTTATCAATTCTAATGTAGAACCAATCCGTTCTACCGTAGAACCAACTCGTTTTACTGTAGAACCAACTCGTTTTACTGTAGAACCAATCCGTTTTACTGTAGAACCAACCCGTTCTACTGTAGAACCAATCCGTTTTACTGCAGAACCAATCCGTTTTACTGTAGAACCAATCCGTTCTACCGTAGAACCAACCCGTTCTACCGTAGAACCAACCCGTTCTACCGTAGAACCAATCCGTTCTACCAGAGAACCAACCCGTTCTACCAACGAACTGATAAAGTGACAGTGCTTTTCGGTTTCTTTTGCTTTATTATTAATCAATTACGAATAAAAAGTAACCAGAATTAAACTACATACGGAGGCAGGTTAAGTGAAATAAAAGGTAGGAGAGGTGTATTATTGAATAATTATCTTCTTATTAACAGTATTTTTATACTCGTCAACTATCTGTAGAAAATAAATACCGTTACTTAAATCTCCTTTTTCTATTATAAATTGTTTGCCGCTAAAAGTTTCTTTCCTAATTTCTTTACCTAAAACATCTCTTATATATATGCGTGTATTTTTTTGCTCCGCAGAAAAAGAAATAGTAGTTTGGGAAGTAAACGGGTTAGGGTAAATGGTAATGTTGTTTGCATTGTTGGTTTCGGTGATGCCGGTAAAGCAGCCGTTAACAGTTATGGTTGTAATTATGGAATCTAAACAAGCACCAGTAGAATAAACATAAATTATTGTATCTACTCCAATACCAGCAACAGAAGGATCGAAATAGTGATTAAATGATATTACTCCATTACCATAATATGCTCCAAAGGAAGGATAGCCGAACGTTAATAAAAAGGATGGGTCGGTAACGCATACAGGATTTAAGGGAGTAACATATACAGTTACAGGATAAGATGTAGTAGTAATAACACTATCTGTTTGAGTACATCCGTTATTATCGGTTACTATGCAACTTAGCGTATCAACACCAAGATTATATAATGATTGAGTAGTACTTCCATTGCTCCAAAGATAAGTGTAAGGCAATGCTCCATTACTTGGGTTTGCAGTTGCAGTGCCTGTTGCACCATTACATTGAGATGGATTGGAATTAATAGTTAACGAAATGATTGCAGGGGGGAGGATAGTTACTGGCAGTAATTGAGTGCAACCTGCACTGTCAATAACTATGCAGGTATCAGTGCCAATATTTAAACCAGTGGCTGTTGGTGTAGTTTGTCCGTTACTCCAAGCATAGGAATATGGAGGGATGCCT
>CAILDT010000881.1 GCA_903833025.1 uncultured Bacteroidota bacterium
AAATGCAACGCGAAACAGGAGCTATTATAGTGATTGAGGAGAAAGATGGTATGGGACATATTGATATTGTGGCGAACGATAAAGAAAAGATAGATGCTGTATTAGCTAAAATTAAAGGCATTGTAGCAACTCCTGAAGTGGGCGAAGAGTACGAAGGGAAAGTAAAATCGATAATGGCATTTGGTGCTTTTGTAGAGTTTATGCCGGGTAAAGATGGTTTGCTTCACATTTCGGAAGTGCAACACGGAAGGTTGGAAAGTATGGATGGTGTGTTTAAAGAAGGCGAAAAAATAAAAGTGAAGCTGATAGGCGTTGACCCTAAAACAGGCAAGTTTAAATTGTCTCGTAAGGTATTGATGCCAAAACCGGAAGGGGTAAATAATTAGGAATTAGGAGTTATGAATTATGAGTTAGAGGAGTAATTAATTTTACTCCTCTTTTTTTTGTCTTTAAATAAAAAATCTAATTTATCATCCCAATTAAATAAACATTACTTTTGTCAAAACAAATAATACAAAATGAAAACACAACAATTAAAATTTAATCTTATTGATAAGTTAATAGCACTGAAAGACGCTGATTTATTACATAAAGTAGAAAAATTACTTTCATCTACCAAAGTAGAAACTTCCGAAACATTTCATTTAACAGCTTCACAAATAAAAATGCTAAAAACCAGTGAAGACGATATTAAAAATGGAAGAATAATTTCGGACAAAAAATTGAATGATGAAGAAGATAAATGGCTAAACAAATAGTTTGGACTGTTACCGCCCAACAATCCAGAAGGGCAATACTTGAGTTTTGGATAAAACAAAACAAAAGCAAAACATATTCACGAAAACTTTCCAAGCAATTCAGAGCAAGAGCTGCTTACTTATCAAAAAACAACTATCTCGGAAAACCAACTGATTTCAAAGATGTAAGAGTAACATTCGTTTCTCATTTTTCGTTGTTCTATAAAATAACAGATGTGGAAATTATTGTGGTTGGGCTTTGGGACAACAGAAGAAATCCTGAAGATTTATTAGAGAATTTAGAATTATAGTTTCTCTTTTTTATTTCTATTGAACTACAATTTTCCTATTCACCACATTGCCGGTAGGTGAGCCAGCCGAACCATCTGTTATTTGCACAAAATAAATTCCTTTGGCAATGCCCGCCATATCTAAGGTATATTGTTTACTGTTTATTGTTGATTGAAAAACTTGTTCCCCTAAAATATTTGTAACTTTAATTGAGTGGGTTACTGAGCTCGCCGAAGTATGTTTTGAAGAAAAAGAAATTGTTGTTTGGGATGTGAAGGGGTTGGGGTAAATTATGAAGGTTTCTATATTTTGATTTTCATGAATACCAAATGTAAATGGAAGACAATACCAAGAGTTTAAAGTATAATTTTCTATAGAGTCTGTGTAACATACAAAGTTAAAGTTAGGTGACATAGCCGGACCACATATTGAATGAAATAATTCTCCATTAATTCCAGATGTATTCATTCCAACATTGCCAATGCCTTCGATTAATTTACTTGAATCAGAAGTAATAAATCTTTTTCGGTAATTACCACCTATTAAAACAGAATCAATAATAGCAATGTGACTATAACAATTTATAAAAGTGTCGCCAACTGTTTTATTGAAATCATAAGATAAAGTTTCAGAACCTGTTAAACCAAGTGAATAAACTCTTTTATTTAATGTATCATTTCTAATAGCGCAATAATCTGAAGGAACATATTGATTGGCACCTGGACCACAAGGACAATTAGCATAAGAAACATAAATAGATATTTTTGCATACTTTTTTCCTGCAAAAACGGTGTCTCCTGAAAATTTATATTGGTAATCTATATAACAAAACTCTGTTCCATTGCAACCAGCCCCTCCATTATTCCCTCCAATATCTACATTTTGAAAAGTCCAAACAGCATTTGAATATGGAAATGGATGATAAACATTCGTCTGCCCTTTCACATTCCCAGACAAATCCAGTATTAGTATAAGGAATATAATTTTCTTCATCTCAATAAATTTAAAACACAAATATACTCCAATTCCATCAACCCAAAAATCACTCTATATATAAGGAGTAAAAATTTTCTTCGGGCGAAGCCCAAAAAAAGAAAGATTTTTATTTATCGCTTGCTATTAAATTTTTAGTAGTTTCGCAGTAGTAAAAAAAGAGTGACATCTTTTTTGAAGCAAAAAAAATAATCAACTAAAGAAAATATTTAACACACACCCAGGTTCAAAACCTTGTAAAATTCGGAATCTAAAACCGAATTATGATATGATGGGTGGTGATAAAACATAAATCCGAATTTTTATTTAATCAACAGGCAACTAATAGCGAACCGCTGTTAGCTAAAATTGCTCGGCTTGGAGTTCAAATTGCTCGGCTTGGAGTTCAAATTGGTCCGCTTGGAGTTCAAATTGCTCGGCTTGGAGTTCAAATTGCTCGGCTTGGAGTTCAAACTGCTCGGCTTGGAGTTCAAATTGGTGGGCTAACAGTACACAAACATTCGTTAATACTTAAAAATCAATCAATTATAAATAAATAACAATTAAAACTAAACAAAAATGAAAAAAATCTATCGTCAAATTGAACAAGCAGCTAAAAAAGCAGCTAAAAAACAAGAAGCATTACTTAAGAAAGATGCTCAAAAATTTGAAATTTCGAACTATCATTTCGTAGAGAAAAAACGAAATTTTGTATTGATTTCTATTACTCACGATTTTGTGAAAGCGAATGATGCAGAATTTGCTGACCAGTTAGACAAGTTTTCGAACTCGTTAAACGGTGCAACAGAACCTACAGAATTGGCAGTCAAATATGGCTATACAACTGCGGATTTGTTAGAAATCAAAAACGATGCGGCATATTTTAGGTATTGGGTTACCAAGCACGGGGCGGGCGAAACGTACAAAAAAGCGTGGACGCAAAAAGGCAATGAAATGAGAAGCGGAACTGGTAGCAGTGTTACTTCTTTTCCGGTTGGGGCTGATGTTTCTACACCACCAACGGCGGTGCTTCCGGGCATAGAAACCCGTTTCAGAGAAAAAGCAAGAAAAGCAAAAGGACAAACCAGAATTTATTCCGTAGGCGATGGAACTAATATGGGAATTGAAGTTATTTCGTCCGCTTTTGTACCAAGCGATGGTAAACCAGAATTAAAAATTTCGCTTACTGATGGCGGACATCCAAAGATTGAATACGTAAAAAGTAAATATGCAGGCATTAATTTATATAAAAATGCAAACGATGGCAAAGGTTGGGCATTGTACGTTACCTGCAACGACCCAAGTTGTGTGGATATGAGCCCGCTACCTGCGGTTGACCAAAGTGCGGCGTGGAAGTATAAAGCAATTTATATGTACGGCGGTGCCGAAGTAGGCGCAATGAGTTTGGAAACTGCTATTACTGTTATAGGTACGTTGTAGGATTAATAATCTTTGAAAAACAAAAAATCCCGCTTTTGAAAAAGAGCGGGATTTTTTTGTTCCTATTATAAAATACTAAGAAGTTTTCTTCTTCATTTTTGATTTCACCATTTCAATAATAATGGGAAGTATGGAAATGAAGATGATGCCCAGTGCAACTTTTTCGATATGTGTTTTTATCCAATCGAAATGACCAAGAAAATAACCTGCAAACGTTAAAGAGCAAATCCACAAAGCACCACCGAGTATATCAAAAGAAAAGAATTTGCGATAATTCATTTCGGCAATGCCGGCTGTAAAGGGTGCGAAGGTGCGTACAATGGGCACAAAACGAGCCATAATAATTGTTTTGGTTCCGTATTTTTCGTAGAAAGAATGTGTTTTATCTAAGTATTCTTGTTTTACAATACTTTTGCCTCTAAGTTTTAAATGAAAAATACGTAGCCCTATTTTTCGTCCTATCCAATAGTTAATGTTATCGCCCAGTACAGCGGCTACAAATAAAATTAGTATAAGATACGCGATGTTTAAATATCCCAATTTTGCAAACAAACCAGCAGTAAATAAAAGCGAATCGCCAGGCAAAAATGGCATAATTACTAACCCTGTTTCAATAAAAATAACGAGGAATAATATTAAGTAAACGGCAGTACCATATTGGGTAAACAGCCAATCGAAATCGAGTTGGAATAAACAATGAAAAAGTTCGAGCATAATAAAAAATTTAAAAATTAATAGGGGAGGGGTGCCTTAGTATTTGGTTACGGAATTATCAATTTCGGTTGCCCAAGCCATAATGCCGCCCTTTAAATTATATACGTTGGTGTATCCCTGCTTTTCTAAAGCATTACATATTGCACCCGACCGGGTGCCTCCTTTGCAGTGAAAAACTACTTGTTTTGTTTTCGAAATTTTATCAAGGTTATCCATCACATCGCCCATCGGGATGTGCTCGCCACCTATTTCGCAAATTTCTACTTCGTGTTGCTCACGAACGTCTATTAATTGAAAATCCGCGTTAGCGTCTTTTAATTTTTTTAATTCTGTTACTGTTATTTCTTTCATATTCTTTAATTCTAAAATTATTCTATTTTAATTTTCTGTTTTAATTCTGCCGGCAAATAACTGAAAAACGTATCGCCACGTAATCCTAAACGCAATGTTTCCAAAGGAATTACATCGTCGTAAGATATGTTTCCGAGATTTACATTTGCGCCAAGCAATTTTATAAACCAAACCTGTTGAGTTTTTTGCGGAGCTTCCCACAAAATATCTTCTGGCTTCACTTTCGCCAATATTTTATTGATTAATAAAGTATGCGCATTTCCATTTGCACGGTAAATACCTACGTTTCCGCTTTCACGCGCTTCGGCAATTACTTTCCACGAACCAGCTTGTAACTCATTATTCATCATCGTTACCCATTTTGCAGGGTGTATAATTATACCTGCTTCTTTGGAGCCAACTTCCGAAAACACAGTATGGTCTTTAGAAAGAATATTAATATATTCACATTTTTTATCGTGCGTCATCACAATAGAACCATCAGAAACTTCAGCACATTCGAGCTTTAATTTATCCAACAATTTTCTGTAATCATCAAACATATTACGAACTATAAAAGCTTCGAATAAAGTACCGCCAAGATATACTTTCATACCGGCTTCCTTATAAAGTTTTATTTTTTGTTCGATGTGATTTGTCAGATACGAAGTGCCGAAACCGAGTTTTACAACATCGGTTAATTCTTTATTTGCAGAAAGAAAATCTTCGACTTGACGGACGCTTAATCCTTTGTCCATCATCATTGTTATTCCGCTATTGCGCGGTTGTGAAGGGCGTTCGGGTATATATGGGAGTGTAAAATTCATAGTAGAGTTATTTTTTATAAGATTCTATTAAATCAATAATGCTTGTGTTTTGTTTTAAATCGGGTAAGTAGTCAAATAATTCTTCGTGCAACTCATAATTCAGTTTTAAAGCAGAGTGAAGAAAACTCAATGCTTCCTGTTTTTGTCCGATGCTCATTAAACAAGCGGAAATACGATAATGCAGTTCTGCATTTTGAGGATGATGTTTTATTCCTTCAGCAAGTATTTCGAGCGAGCCATTTTTATTTTCCTGTTCAAATAATAAATCAGCGTAATCAAGCCAAATATCAGCATTGTCGGAATCAAGTTCAATTACTTTTTTGAAAGATATTTCAGCATCTTCGTAAAACTTCATATCCTTTTGCATTTCGCCGTATATGCACCAATACTCCGAATTTTCTTTATCAAGGTCAACTGCTTTTTTTACATAATGTAAACCTTCTTGTGTACGTTCTTTTGCATCAAGTATAATTCCGATACCAAGCAAAGCATCAGCTAAATTAGGGTTTACACTTATGGCTTTATGGTAAAAGGTTAATGCTTTATCGTACTCATCTAATTTTTCGTAACACTCGCCAATGTAATAATACGTAACAGCATCAGGGGTTTCAAACTTCAAAGTTTCTTTATATACTTCTATAGCATCTTCAATACGCTCTAAACCTACAAGGGCATTTGCTTTGTTGAAATATGCGGAAGCAAATTCTTCTTCTATCGCTATTGCAAAATCATAAGCATTTATAGCATCATCCCACCTTTTTAGGCGGTTGTATGCTACACCCAAATTAAACCAAGCGGTTGGAGTGTATGGATATTTCTCTAAAAATTCGGTATAATATTTTATTGCTTCTTCGTGCTGATTATTTACTTCGTAACAAAAAGCCAATTCGTAAATACCAATTTCGCTATCTGGGTTTATCTCCAGCACCTTTTTCAAATAATAAATTGCGTCATCTATTTTGCCAGCCGATTGAAACTCAAACGACATTGCCAAATATATTTCATCAATGTCATCTGAATTTTCGGCAGCTTTTTTAAAGTTTTCTATCGCTTGGTCGCTTAGTCCCATTTGGCTATAAATGCTGCCTTTGGTCATAAAAAGTTCTGGATTGCTGGGTTCAATACTTTCTACATACGACAGTATTTCTAATGCCCGCTGACTTTGCCCAATAGCTGATAACGCCTGCGCTTTCCTTAAATGAAATAAGGTAGTAAAAGGATATTGATTGATTGAAAAATCAATTGCCTGTAATGCTTTTTTGGAGTTGTTTTTGTCAAAAAAGTAATCAATTATATCTTCCAGTTCGTCCGTTTCCCAATAATATTTATTGCCATTGGCTATCATCTCCTCAAACCTACCTACCAACATTAACAACCTTTTCGCACCTTTATAATCTCCCGACTCTTCGTTTCCCATCTTTATATATTTTAATAATTAATAAAAAAACAATCATTTTGACTGATTGTTTTTTGAAATTTTAGCGAAAGTAGTAAATTAATTCGAGAATGATGCCAACTTTATTGAATGCGGACATAGAGAATTTTGTTGCCACTATCAATAATAAGTTATCTTTGACAAAAAATTATTAATATTGAAATTAAAATGGTTGTTATGAAAAGAATAGTATTTATAGGTGTTTTGATTGCGTGTAGTTTCGGAAACAGTTTTTCTCAAACGGATTATATCGCTCGAGCAAATGCGTTGCTTCAAGCAAAAGACTTTAATAAAGCAAAAGCTTGTATTGATTCCTGTGTTAAAGATTCAAAATATGGAAACGACGCGCAAGCGTGGTATTTGCGTGGGTTTATTTATAAAGCTATTTATCAGAACAAAGAAAAAACTGTGGTGGAATCGCCTGCTCGTATTACTGCTTTAGAATCTTTTAAAAAATCGATGAAGCTGGATAACTCCGCAGAGAATGTATCGGAGAATAAAAAGAATATTAAATTTTTGGCAACTTCTATTTATAACGATGTTATTAAAGGACTTGATACTATTAATTATAATGTGGCGATACGGAATTTCGATAAGTTTAAAATGTATTATGCGTTGGCAGATGCTTCGGAAGCCGATTTGAAAACCGATGATGTTACCTATAAATTAGCATTGGCAAGTGTGTTCGAAAAGTTTTTCGAAAAAAGTCCGTCACACGAAATGAAGGTTAAATATTATAATCTTGCGGTGCAGCAGTATTCCGAAATACTTGCAGAGGCACCAACTAACGCTACTGCAAAACTTAACAGGGCTACTTTAATTGCACGTGCTGCGGATTTTCAAATTGGCGAAAAAGAAAAACAATTTAAGCAAGAACTGGATGTGAAATCGACAACGATAAATAAATTGGATAAAGATAATCAGTTGAAACAATCGGAAATACAGACAAAGGAATCGGTAATAAAAACGAAGGAAGAAGAGATAAAGGAAAAAGTAATGGAGAGCAATGCAAAAACACAAGTGATTGGATTGCTGAAAGAAGAAAAAGATTTAAAGGACGAACAGATACATCAACAAACAATTATTCGTAATATTTTAATTGGCGGTGTTTTAATTTTGCTTTTATTTTCGGTTGTTATTTTCCGTCAACGAAACAGAATATCAAAAGAAAAACACAGAAGCGACGAGTTACTTTTAAATATTTTGCCCGAAGAAGTAGCTAACGAATTAAAAAAAACAGGCACTGCAAAAGCAAAACATTACAACCACGTATCCGTTTTGTTTACCGATTTTGTTGGGTTTACCATCATCTCCGAAAAACTTTCTCCGCAGGAATTAGTAGAAGAAATTCACGCCTGTTTCACGGCATTTGATGCCATAATAGAACGAAACGGAATGGAAAAAATAAAAACTATTGGCGATGCTTACCTTGCTGTGTGCGGTATGCCGAACGAAGACAGTGACCACGCAAAAAAAACCGTTACTGCATCTTTAGAAATTATGGACTACATAAATAAACGAATTAATGAGGGTGGAAAATTTAAAATCCGCATCGGCATCAACTCCGGACCGGTGGTGGCAGGTATTGTAGGTGTTAAAAAATTCGCGTATGATATTTGGGGTGATGCTGTAAACACCGCAGCACGTATGGAACAAACGAGTGTGCACGGCAAAGTAAATATTTCGGGTGCTACGTATGAATTGATTAAAGATAATTTCAATTGTACATACAGAGGCAAAGTGGATGCGAAAAATAAAGGTGAGATTGATATGTATTTTGTTGATGGAAAAATTTAATCTTTTTACAACTCTTTACTCTTAATCTCATAAAATAAAACAAGCCGCAATAATCATTATGATGATGATTACTACATATTGCCACACATCGGGAAAATATACTTTTACATATTCCCACGCAGTTTTCGGTTTGTTTTTTTCTTCCATATTGTAAACTATAAAAGTTTTTAAATCTATTTCAATAAATATTTGTTTCAAAGGTACAATTTAAAGTTTTATCGAAAGTATGGTTATTTACACAAATTATTTTTATATTTTTGAAACGATATTATGAAGAGGTTAATAAACTGTAAATTTTCCGGAATAAAATTTAATGTACTTACAATTGCATTGTGGTTTTGTGTAACCTCTTTTTGTTACGCCCAAAAGCAACCAATGTTCACCGTCAAATTTAAACTCACCATAGAAAAAGGCGATATGAAAAACGCTTTAATCACCATTACCAAAAATGGTGCACCCTATAAAGTTATTGACCCAAACGGAGGCAAATATTCAGTAGATTTGGAATTAGGTAGTCAATACCTTGCTACTTGTACCAAAATGGGATACGTTAGTAAAAGTGTAATTATCGATTCACATATTCCCAGTGGAAGAGAGGCAGATGATTTTGCCAGATTTACTGCCATTGTGGAGTTAGCACCACAACCACCCGATGAAATTGTTACCTATTCTCAACCTGTCGGAAAAATAAAATACAGTATGGATAAGTTGGATTTTGATTATGATAAAGATTATACTTCCACAGCTTTAGCAATGCAAAAACAAGCGGAAGAACATCCTACACCTGCCCCTAAACCACCAAAACCTAATCCACGCCCAGTAACTGCACCGCCACCGCCAACGCCACCAGTTGCTAAAAGCAAACCAATACCTATTGTGGTGGAGCAACCAAAAATAAAACACGTAGAGGAAAAACCG